>CAZSGJ010000011.1:9211-51585 GCA_964606305.1 uncultured Armatimonadia bacterium | reverse complement strand
CGCCGGGTAGCCAGTACATTCGTCTCGTGCTTAATTCCGTTCATTGCCGCGGCAAGTGGAAGCGCAACGGTTGGCCATGTCGCAAGCTCAGCGTCGTAGGCATCTCTGCGAACCTTTGGGTCAGCATCGGATGACAGAACACGAACCATTGCCATCGGTTTCGTATCCTCACCAATCGTAACGTTTAGCTGACTGGTGATGTCGCTGTGGAGACGCGCCCATGCGGCGGTACCTGAGAGCGATAACTGCGCGGCGAGCTCTTCCTCCGCACTGGACATCTGGTGCAGGGCACCGACCTTGGCTTGTTCGAGGGGATAGGCATAGAGACTTGCGAGGGATGACTTTGCCTTGAGGGCATCCGTGTCGATTGACCCTAACCAGGCGACCCAGCGTACTGCCAATGTCTGCAGGGCTACGGACTGCCCGCGTAGTTCACTGGCGATTCCTTGAGCAAGCTCATTCGTGGTATCCGTTGAAATGTAGCCATAAACGTATGCCGTGACAAGGTTGTTGACCAGACCTAGGGCATCAAATGCCTTTGCGACCTCCTCATAGACCTTTACAGTTTCATCCGTGACGGTGCCGTCGGATGTAGCCCCGATCTGATAGCGGTCAAAGCTTGCCGTCAATGCAGCTATCTGGCTCAGAACATCCTGATACGCAGCCTTGAATTCATCGGACGAAAGGCTTGGAAAGTACGGCGTGAGATCCCAGTGCGGGAGTTGATTTTCAGTTGACATTCAGAATGCTCCAGAAGATTAGTGTTAGACAACGGGGTTGGTCAGGGTTCCGAGACCAGTGATTGTGACGGCAACGGTATCACCGGCGACGAGAGGCCCGACGCCACTTGGTGTTCCAGTCGCGATGCAGTCTCCAGGTCGTAGCTCAGTCACTGTACTCAGGAAATGAATTAATGCAGGTACGTCATGAATCATCTGATCTGTCGAGCCGTGCTGCCTTATGCTTCCATTTACGCTGACTTCGATAGTTAGCGGAAACTGTTCTGCAAGGCTTGATGCTGTCGCTACGACGGGACCGATTGGGCCGAAGGAATCGCGACATTTGGCAAGAAACCACGGATACCCCTTTGCCTGCAGAGCTTTCGACTTCGCTCTCGCAGTGACATCATTGATGATGGAATATCCCGCCACGTGTGCCAGTGCATCCGACGCTTCGATGTTCGACCCACCCTTGCCCAGTACGACGAGAAGCTCCCCCTCATGATCAACCTGACCGATATTTTCGGGTAGGACAATCTGCGATCCCGGTCCGACGATACTGCTGTTTGCCTTTTGGAACACCACGGGTTCGTCAGGAACAGCATTGCCGAGTTCCTTAGCATGGTCTGCATAGTTACGTCCGATAGCAAGGATGCGATTAGGAGATGGCAGAGGACATGCCAGCGGTGTTGATGCCGGGAGACAGTAATCCTCGCGAAGCGGAAGCCAAGGAAGACGCATGTGCAAGTCTTCATCACAAATGGCATCGAAAACGGTTTTGGGAGCCAGCGTTCCATATGCGACCGTCAGGTCACAGAACCTGCCATCGTCAAGCTGCCATAAAACGTTTCCCGTTTGTGCTGCAAGAGCGAAACGCATCAGAGCGTTCCTTCCCGGAGGCGGCTGACACGTCCGAGGAAGCGCTCAAGTGCACGTGCGAGGTCGTCGTAGTTGGCTTCAGCTAAAACTTCGTTTGCCCCAAAGATGAAAGTTGGTACGTTTCGAACGCCGGCTCCATATGCGCCATCATCAAATGGGAGAATCTGGTCGGCATGGACTTCGTTCTGTACGGATGTTGCCATAGCAGTTGCATCAATACCAACGCTATCTGCGATACCACAAAGCACATCGATGCTCTCAATATCTGCATATTGCTCCCAGTAAGCTTTGTAGATGGCCGTGTTCAGTTCATTAAATGACCTGTGGCCAAGGGTTTTTGCGTACTCGAGCGCTAGAAGTGCACGGTGTGAGCGAACAAAACCGGGGCGCACATCGGAGACGGAAACGCCCTCCGCCGCTGCAAAGTCATCGAAGCGGTTCGGCTTGGATGGATCCCGCACGATTGCCGGACGAGGTCCCGGGTTTGATGGAGGGCCATCCAGATCCGGTGGGAAGAGCTCTGCTCCAAGCCATGTAATTTCGATGCCAAACTGTTCTTCGAGGCGCGCCGCTTGAAACAGACCAACATAGCACCATGGACAAACGATGTCATGGTAGAGGACGACATTGTCACGGCGCATTTGCGGCCGGAGGTCAAAAACAGTAGCCATGATTCTAGTCTACCTTCACGGATTGCTTCTGTCTGTTGAGAACCCGCCCGGCTGCGGACCAGATTTGTTTCCCTGTATTACCTGTGATACCTTAGATGCTCCGGACGGTTGGCTCAGTGGTAGAGCATCGCCTTCACACGGCGGGGGTCACAGGTTCGAATCCTGTACCGTCCATTTCCACGAGGAACCAATGGTTCCATCAACTAAACGATCACTAACCTTTGCGCTGCGGTGCGCCGGTTTCTAAATCAATGCATCGTGTGGTCACCACGTCCGCCCCTGAGCCATTCCCCCTTTTACCATCGTAACAGTTAATCAGAACGCTACGATTGTCATCGGAACGACTAGGAATTATCCGGGGTTCCAGTGAACAATGATATCTATGCGAGTCCATGCCGTAACCGTTCTACTCACGCTAGTAAGCACAGTGTTGATTGCTGCAAGTGCATCGCCCCGTGATTCCAGCACAGATGCAGACGCGCGCAGAATTCTGGAGCAACGCTGTGTAAAGTGTCATACGGAAAAGGCGCCATCCGGAAGTCTGGATTTGGCAACGCTTGCTGGTCGCAAACGCGGCGGTAAATCCGGTGCTGCGATTGTTCCAGGAAAGCTCTCCGAAAGTAAGTTGTTTACACGACTGCAGGCATCCGGGTCGGAGCCATCGATGCCCCTTGGTGAAAAACCTCTTTCCTCCGTGGAACAAAAGGTCATCCAAAAGTGGATCGAATCAGGCGCAGTGCTCAGCGGCACGCTAAAGTCGAAAACGCATTGGGCTTGGGTTACCCCGCAGCGTCCACAGGTTTCGCCTCCTGCCACATCGCGGTTGTCCCTACAGGTGAACCCTATCGACTCCTTTATCCAGGCAAGAGTTCGCAGGGCCGGTCTGCCAATTAGCCCGCTTGCAGACAAACGGACGCAAATTCGACGGGTTACGCTCGATCTGATTGGTCTCCCTCCGACGCAGGCAGAAGTGGACAACTTCTTGAGCGACCGCTCACCGAATGCATACGAAAAAGTTGTCGACCGTCTCCTCGCGAGCCCGCATTACGGAGAGCGGATGGCAATTCCATGGCTGGATGCCGCCCGCTACGCGGATTCGAATGGGTTTCAGCAGGATGGCGATACCTACCAGTACATCTGGCGTGACTGGGTTGTTAGTGCACTCAATGCCAACATGCCATTTGATCAATTTGCTACTGAGCAGCTGGCTGGAGATCTCCTACCAAATGCCACAGATGCCCAGAGAGTGGCAACCGGTTTTAACCGAAACCACCTGCTAAATGGTGAGGGCGGTGCTATCCCCGAAGAGCAACGTAACGTCAATCTCTTCGATCGTGTGAATACTACCGCGACAACGTTCCTCGGCATCTCACTCGCATGTGCTCAGTGCCATGACCACAAGTACGATCCGTTCACACAAAAAGACTATTACAGCTTTATGGCGCTGTTCAACAATGTGCCTGAGACGGGTGTCCCTCCGGGAGGTGGACAGTATCGGATTGCAGAACCAACGGTTACGTATGGAACCGCAGCCGAGATGGAGAAAATCAGCCGCTTGGATGCGCAACAGAAAGCGTTGCAGACCAAGCTTGATAAAGCCGTCCAGCAGGCCATTCGAACCGAAGCATCATCACTTGTGGCTTCATTGACCGGTGCGGTATCAGATGCCAAGTTATCGCAATGGTTGAAGAGCCCCGTGACCACTACGACTAGTTTTCAGGAAGCGTTCGATCGCGCACTTCCGACCGGGCTTGCATACATCCCGCTGAACATAGATGTTGATGGTAAGGCAACAGTTGAGCTACCTGACATTTCCAATAAGAACAACGCAGGCATCTTCCTGACGCGGACCATTTCCGTGACCAAACCCACGGCTGCTGAGTTTCGTTTTGGGTCGGATGATGGTATCCGCGTATGGCTGGATGGAGACTTAAGGGTCAGTAATGCGATCCAGCGCGGAGCCCTTCTGGGACAAGAGTCCTTTGTGTCAATCCTTGCCCCGGGTGAACATCGCCTCGTTATCCAAGTGGTGAATGGTGCCGGCCCTGGCGGATTTGCTTTTGAGCTCCGAAAGCCGGGCATCACCGCAAACCAAATGAGTATCCTCGAAAAAGCAGCGGCGGGGAACGATTTATCAGAATCGGATATCCGAGGCGTGCAGGCAGCGGTGTTACCAATGCTCCAAGCCATTGACTTTGCTAACCTGCGTAATCAGGTAAGTGCCATCGGCAAGGAAATGGCGGCACTGCGAGCTGCATTGCCCAAGGTAATGGTGATGTCCGATGCTCAGCCTCGGCAGACGCGCATACTTGAACGTGGCGAGTACCTTCAACCTCGTGAACCGGTAGCCGTCGCAATTCCTGCGGTTTTCGGATCCGCCCCCATCAAAAACCGGCTGGACTTCGCAAAATGGCTTGTCCGTACCGACAACCCACTTACCGCCCGCGTGCAAATCAACCGCTATTGGCAGCTCTTTTTTGGAACCGGCCTAAGCAAGACGAGTGAAAACTTTGGAACACTTGGTGAAGTGCCAAGTCATCCGGAGCTTCTTGATTGGCTGGCGACGGAGTTCTCATGGGACTGGGATGTCAAACGAATTCACAAGCTGATTGTGATGAGCCATACGTATCGGCAAAAGTCTGAAGTTCTGCCAGTTCACCTGAAAAAGGATCCTTCAAACCGTCTTTATTCCAGGCAAAATCGTCTTCGTGTCCCAAGTATGCTCCTGCGGGACGTTGCGTTGGCGGTGAGCGGTTTGATCAATCGATCCATCGGCGGCAAACCTGTTTATCCTTACCAGCCTGCGGGCATATGGGATGGTCTGGCGATAACAAACGAGCGGGACTTTACGTACCCACAGAGTAAGGGCTCAGACTTGTATCGTCGAAGTCTCTACACATTCTGGCGGAGGACGGCAGCACCGGGAAATATGTTCGACTCTGCAAGTCGACAGCAGTGCACGGTCAATGCGAGCAGGACCAGCACTCCACTGCATGCGCTCACGATGATGAATGACATCACGTGGATTGAAGCAGCCCGCGTTCTCGCAACACAGGCATTTGACTGGAATGGGACCATTGAAACCTCTATTGAGGACATGGGAAGAACCGTCCTTGGTCGTACATTGACACAATCAGAGCGCCAAGCAATGCAAACGCTGGCTGCGAAATCCATGAAGTATTACCGAGCGAACTTGTCGGATGTCGATGCCATATTGTCGACCGGGAATACAGCATCGCCTAAAAGCAACCGGACGCAAATCGCAGCGCTGACGCAGGTTTCTCTGGCGATCTTGAATTTTGATGAGGCAATCACACGTGAGTAACAGCCAACCACAGGAGAACCCGATTCTCCCAACACTTTCACCTCTGGAATCCGGTTTCAGTGGGCTTACGCGGCGAACCTTGCTGACAGGAACTCTCGGTGCCGCCGGAACGCTCGCGCTTTCCTGTCTCCTCACAGATGAAGCATCCGGTCAAACAAAGAGACCAGTCACCACGCTTCCGGTTAAAGCGAAGCGCTTGATTATCCTTTGGCAGGGCGGTGCCCCAAGCCATGTGGACCTGTTTGACCACAAGCCGCATCTGCAAAAAATGCGTGGGGATGAGCTCCCGGCATCGGTTCGATCGAAGGTCCGCCTTTCTACGATGACGGCTGGGGCGAATCGTCACCCTATCCTGCCAGCGCTCAAACCATTTGTCCCGTACGGCAAGAGTGGCATTCACCTCAGCCCACTTCTCCCAGGGATCGGGAGCATCGCAGATAAATTCACGCTGATCAACTCGATGACAACCGATGCCGTCAATCACGCGCCCGGCGTCACGTTGTTTATGACGGGTTCTCAGATTCCGGGTCGTCCAAGCATGGGCTCCTGGCTTGTCTACGGCCTTGGAAAAATGACGGAAGACTTGCCAAGTTTTGTGGTGATGACATCCACGGATGTCGGTAAAACCTGTGGACAGCTGTTTTTTGATTACTACTGGGGTAACGGCTTTCTTCCGAGTCAACATCAGGGTACGCGCTTCCGCAGCGACGGAGAGCCTGTGCTCTATCTTGACAATCCAAAGGGCGTGCCGGCAGAGCTGCGCAAGGCAATGCTAAATGGTGTGCAGAGTGTTAATAAAGCGCACCTGGCAGCCAAGGGCGACCCGGAAATCGCCAGTCGGATCAGTCAATATGAGACAGCGTTCCGGATGCAATCAAGTGTTCCTGACTTACTTGCAATCGAAAAAGAGCCGCAGCACATTATCGACTTGTATGGCAAAGACGTGCAGCGCCCAGGGTCGTTTGCACGGAACTGTCTCCTCGCACGGAGGCTGGTGGAGCGAGGCACGCGTGTTGTACAGCTTATGCATTCCGGGTGGGATCAACATGGCAATCTCTCTACACAGCTTGCAGAGCAATGTCGGGACACAGACCAGGCAGCTTCCGCACTGGTGAAAGACCTAGAGCAACGCGGATTGTTGGATGACACGATTGTATTGTGGATGTCGGAATTTGGTCGCACTGTTTTCGGCCAGGGTGACATCAATGCATCCAGTGGGTACGGGCGTGACCACCTTGGGTCTGTTTACTCCGTCTGGGCTGCCGGAGGAGGTTTTCAAAAGGGACTTGTGTATGGCAAATCAGATGACTTTGCTTACAATGTCGCGGAAAACCCGGTCCACGTTCATGACCTTCAGGCGACCTTGCTAAATCAGTTTGGCATCGATCACCGCATGCTCACGTACCGCTACCAAGGACGTGACTTCCGCCTGACGGACGTCTATGGCAATGTGATCAAAGCGCTCGTGACCTGATCTTAGCGTCGTTAGAATTTGAACTAAGAAACAAAAAGCACCGCATCTGATATTCGATGCGGTGCTTTGTAGCATCTGATAAACCTGACCTAGTTGCTATACATTCCCAGCCACCGACTTGTATAGACGCTAGGCTTGTTTCCACGCTGTCCACGTCCGGAAATCTCAGCGAGGCCATCCACTGCTTCCATGATGGCTTCGGTCAGGTTTTCACAAAGCGAGCGATCCGAGTTGCTTGGTCCATGCGCCTCAATACTGTATACAACGCCTCCCCGCCGGCTCAGTGTACGTCCAAACTGGTGGCCGGGGAGCTCGGTCCCTGCTGGGAAGGTGTTCACTGTTACCGTCGCACCCTGGCCTTTTGAGCTGGACAGGCTTGCAAAGTGGTAGCCGGGACCTCCAAGCAGCATTTGCCACATATCGGATGTCGAGCCGGCCTGCGTCTCATCCTCCTGCCCCACCGGTGTAATCCCCGGAAGGAATCCACGGTCGATAAGGGCATCCACCAAATGCTGTGGTGTAAGCAGGTCTGTTTGCAGTGTCCAAACCGATGCCCTTGCTGTATTTCGGGCGGCTGTTTCGTGTACCATCTCACTCTCAATTCTGTCGCCGCGCAGATACCGGCATTACAGAACATTCTAGCCCGTATTCACTCGGAATTAAATGCAAACATCCCTTCACCCGGCTGTCCGGATAAAGGGATGTTATGAATGTCAGAGATTATGCAAGCTTGTTACGGCGTCGAGCGCGGACCACGAGTCCACCGAGACCGGATGCAAGCATACCCATGGCTGCCCACTCGCCTGGCTCTGGAACAGGAGAGGAAACAGTGATGTTGAGGTAGTCCACACCCTTTGGTGCAGCTGCTGTGCCCGAAAACTCCCAGGTGCCCAACAGGTTGCGCGTCTCACCTGTAGGAACGTTCATGAACTCGCGAAGCGGGTTAATCCACAAACCACCTGTGTACTCCACTGTTCCGCTGTAGTTGAACTCAGGACCGTTGGTTCCTGCATGTGCAAAGGTATTTACGAGGACCGTAGCATTACCTTCAAGGTAGACAATACTGCGTGCAGAGTTAGTGACTTGGAAGAGGTTGTTTACAAGGCGAATGTAATAGTTACCGGTGCCGGTGATTTCGGTCAAGTCGCCTTTGTCTTTGACAAAATAGACTTTATCGACACCAAGAGCAGAGGAGCCGGTGACGTTCGAGTTATCAATACAGTTACCGGAGAAAAGCGTGTATGTATCTGCGGCATTTGCGCTGCCTGCTGCGGACAGGGCCAGGACTGCAGCTGCAGATGCGGTGAATAGTTTCAAGTTCTTCATTGATGTTCCAATCTTCGTCATGTGCCGGTAATCGTAGACCAGCTTTCCGATGAGCAATCCTGAATGCCCCGCCAAACCCGGTTGGATCCGGCTTTTACATTGCTTTTGCTTCACGGACTCGGATAATGCACATCGCGTGCCAAAACACCACAAAGCAACTTAATCTCGTTATCCCTTGACACCACTTACAGCGGGCAACCGGGTCCATACCCTGATGCTATATAATCCCCCGGTTGCGGAGAGACAAAATGAACCGGATTAATACACTACAAACGAGTGCAGTCATCGTCGCCTGTTCACCCATTGACAACGCCTATCCCCCCTCCTTGCATCCATTACTTGACAATGTTTGTGGCCGAACGATTGTCTCTCATATCGTTCACGCAATATCTGAACGTGTAGACTCCATCACGTTGCTCGTGGCCAGTGCCGATTTGGGTGACAGCATTGCCAATGTCCTCACCGATGAACCCGTTACAGTGGTCGTAGGTACTCTGGATGAGTTTTTATTCGAGCTGGATTTGGCAGATGCAGAAAACGAATGGTTGCTGTTCTATGATGCACGGCTGCCGCTCGGTGTCGAAAGTACACTTGAATCTCTGGAAGAACACGACACAACCGTTGCGAAGTCTCTTTGGATGGACACGACGACAGAGCCGACTGTCGCGGCGCTATATGTTCCGGCGATTGATGCGCACCAGGCCGTTACCGCGGTGGACTACCCAGTTGACACCATCTCTGAGCTTTCTACGATTGTCGATTCTACAAATAAGCTTCAGGTCGTCGATGTCAACTGTTGGGATGGCGACCAGTTACAGCTTGATAATGCCCGGGAGCGCATGGAAATCAGCACAGAGCTGCGGTTGCGTCTCCTGGAATCGCTTGTCGAGCTGGGTGTTCACATTGTTGATCCTTATCAGACCTATGTCGATGTTGGAGTATCCATCGGTTCAGGTACGACGCTCTTTCCTGGAACGCATCTCCTGGGTGCAACCGAAGTCGGTGAGAATTGTGCAATCGGTCCATATGTTGTGATTAGGGATAGCACGATCCACTCCGATGTCAAAGTTGGGCCGTTTGCGCATATTCGGCCTGGAAGCACGCTTGAAGACAAGGCCCGCATCGGTAACTTTGTCGAGCTCAAAAACACCTATGTCGGTGCAGGGTCATCCGCGGGACATCTGAGTTACCTTGGAGATGCGACAATTGGCGCGGGTACCAATATCGGAGCTGGAACAATCACATGTAACTACGATGGTTATCGTAAACATCGAACAACAATCGGTGCAAATGCCTTCATTGGGAGTTCCTCCACACTTGTAGCCCCGGTGGCCATTGGAACCGGGGCATGGACAGCAGCGGGTAGTACAATCACGGGGCCAGTTCCAAGCGATGCGTTGGGTATCGGTCGTGCCCGCCAATCAACCATCGAAAACTGGGCAAAGCGTAGACGCGCCGCGCTTCAGACTGATCCACAGGGAAACGCAAACGGATAAACCGATGACTACATCCGAACTAAGACTCTTCAGCGGTACAAGCAATCCACAGCTGGCAAATGAAATTGCGCAGCACTTAGGTGTGCCACTTGGAAACCTCATGTCGACCCGTTTTTCCGATGGTGAAATTCGCGTACAAATCGAAGAGAGTGCCCGTGGCAACGATATCTTTATTGTTCAACCTACGTGTGCTCCCGTGAACGACTCACTGATGGAGCTGCTGATTCTCATCGATGCCTTTCGACGTGCGAGTGCGGCTCGCATCACATGTGTCCTTCCCTATTATGGCTACGCGCGACAGGATAAAAAGATCAAGCCGCGTGAACCAGTCACGGCCCGTCTGGTCGCTGACTTGCTGACTGAATCCGGCGCCAGCCGTGTCGTCTGCCTTGACCTGCACGCACAACAAATTCAAGGGTTCTTCAAGCTTCCTGTCGATCACCTGTATGCCGGTCCCATCCTGGGTCGCCACCTGATGGCTGAAGGGCTGGCGGGTGCATCCGCCTGCGTTGTGTCTCCAGATGAGGGCGGTGTTCGCCGGGCACTGAGTCTTGCTGAAATGCTTGGTGCACGTCTCGCAACCATTGCCAAGCGACGCCCTGAGCCAAACAAAGTCGAAGTCGTTGAAATCATCGGCGATGTTCGTGGCAAGGACTGTATCCTCGTTGATGACATGATTGATACGGGTGGTTCAATCTGTCACGGAGCAGATGCCCTGATGGCCCGCGGTGCGAAGAGCGTCGTTGCATGCTGCACGCATGCAGTGTTCTCCCCCGGAGTCATCGACCGATTTGCAGCGTCTGCGATCAAACGAGTCATCGTGACAAACACCATCCCGGCTACATGGCATGATCATCCATGGGCTGAGAATGTCAATGTCCTTTCGGTTGCACCTCTGCTTGGAGATGCGATTCAGCGGATTCACACCGGCGATTCGGTCAGTGCTCTTTTTGACCGAAACTGGTAGGCTTACGCAGTGAAGGTGATTGTCGGCCTCGGAAACCCGGGAGCCAAGTACCAAGCGACCCGCCATAACGCCGGTTGGATGGTCCTCTCCGGCCTTGCAAAGCGACATAAGGCAAAGCCCAAATTCCTGGTGAATAGACACAGAAGTGTCATCGAAACGATGACAATTAGCGATGAAGAAGTCCTGCTTGTCTATCCGTTGACATTTATGAACCTCTCCGGAATCGCAGTCAATGCCGTTCGAAACGCATTCAATGTCGATCTTCAGGACATCCTCGTGGTGTGTGATGACATCCATGTCCAACAAGGTAAGCTTCGTATCCGCCCCAGCGGATCAGCAGGCGGCCAGAACGGCCTGAAATCAATTGCCGAGCACCTTGGCACGCAGGATTATCCCCGGATGCGCATTGGTATCGGTAAGCCACATCCGGGAACCGATCAAATTGATTGGGTGCTCGGAACATTTACCCCGGATGAGCAAGTCATTATGGCCGCCACAGTCGACCTTGCTTGCGATGCCATAGAACATTGGCTGGCGGGCGATTTGCCTGCCACAATGGCCAAGTTTAACGGACTTTCTGTTCTCCCTGAAGCCGGGGAATGACCCCTGTTCCGATAGAATAAGACCATGTCTGATGCCCAAGTCCCGACATCCCGTCGGGTTGCCCGTGAAACAATTCTCCGTGTGCTTTACATGATGGAGGTTGGTCGTCCAATGGTAGACGATGCGTTGCTCGAAACGATTGCAGCGCACAAATTGGATGAAGCGGCAGCAGACTTTGTGCAATCGGTCGTCCGTGATGTTCTCGCCAACAAGCTGGAACTCGATGCCACCATTACACGACACGCAAGTGGTTACAAGGCGCGGGAACTAACTGTTGTAGACCGTAACATCATCCGAATGGCTATCACAGAAGTACGGAGTGATATCTCAGATGCTTCCCAGGCGACGGTTGTCGTCGAAGCAATGGAGCTTGCTCGAAAGTACTCCGCTGAAGAAGCGACAAAGTTCATCCATGGAGTCCTTGGTAGCGTATTTGGGCATAAGCGTGTCGCAGAACCAGGTAGTGATGCGGATGAGCGTAGCGCATCAGTGGAAGGACAGAGCAGCAATGAGTGATGTGACGATTCTTGATGGAACGAAGACGGCAAAGGCCATCCGCCTCGAAGTTGCCAGCAGAGTAACAGCGCTCAAAGAACGTGCGGGCGTCACGACCGGACTTGCAGCTGTTCTAGCCGGTGACAATCCGGCAAGTGTAACGTATGTTGCGATGAAGCGTAAGGCCTGCGCTGCAGCTGGAATCCACTCAGAAGTCCATATTTTTGATGGATCTGCAACGACTGCTGACATTTTGGATTGTGTTAATGCGCTGAATGACAATCCAAACATTCATGGGATTCTCGTTCAACATCCCCTGCCAAAGGGCATCGATGAACATGCAGTCCTCGCAGCCGTCTCCCCGGACAAGGATGCGGATGGTATTGGAAGAGCAAGTCTTGGAGAACTCGTAAAGGGTGATGCACCATTCGTCGCCTGTACACCGCAAGGTATGGTCACACTACTTGACCGTTACAACATCGACATTCGGGGCAAACACGCTGTTGTGATTGGCCGTTCAGTCATCCTTGGAAAGCCAATGGCCCTTCTGCTCCTAAACCGCGATGCAACTGTCACGATTTGTCACTCGCGAACGCAGAATCTTGCCGATATTACACGGCAAGCCGACATTCTCGTTGCCGCCGTTGGCAAGCCTGAAATGATTACGGGAGATATGTTGAAGCCAGGGTGTATCGTCCTCGATGCCGGCTATAACCGTGTCGAGGGACGTACATCCGATGTTGGTGACTGTCACTACGAGAGCTGCGCTGCGGTAGCGAGTGCGATCACTCCGGTGCCTGGTGGCGTTGGTCCAATGACAATAGCCACCTTGTTGGAAAATACTGTCAAAGCGGCAGAACGGCTGAATCCGGCCGAATGAACCTAGCGGATGCGCTGAACGACACAGCATCCCGTGTACAAGCCCTCTTTGACACGCTCATTCCGGCGACTCTGGAGCCCGTGGAGCTGTCGGCGGCGATGCGGCATGCCTTGCTGGCTGGTGGAAAAAGGGTAAGACCGTACCTTTGCATTGAGGCATACAGCCTCTTTGCACCTGTAAGTGACGCCATCTATCACGCAGCTGCTGCGATTGAAATGGTTCACACATTCAGTCTGATTCATGATGATTTACCCGCACTGGACAATGATGACCTTCGCCGGGGCCAACCGACAGTGCACGTGTTGTTTGGAGAAGCAACCGCAATACTGGCCGGGGATGCGCTCTTGACAATGGCATTTGATGTCCTGAGTCAGCCTCACCTTGGCACTGCAGAGCAGCGCATTAATGCAGTTCGGATGCTTGCTGCATCCTGTGGTCCAGCAGGGATGGTCGGTGGACAAATCGATGACATTGCATTCGAAGGCAAACCCCTGACGGGTGAGCAGCTACGACATATCCATGAGCGTAAAACCGGCGCACTCCTCGAAGCAAGTGTCGGTATAGGACTTACTTTTGCGGGCGCCGGTCCGGATGATCTAAAGCGGTTGTCCCGTTATGCAAACTGCATTGGCCTTGCATTTCAGATTGTGGATGACATTCTCGACCTAACCGGTGACACAACGACCCTTGGGAAACCCGCAGGTTCAGATTTAGGGCTTGATAAGGCGACTTATCCCAAGATTTACGGACTGGATCAGGCAAAGCAAATGGCTGTCTCGCTGACATCAGATGCGAAAGAAGCCCTTTCACCGTACGGTGAAAGAGCTCTGCGACTTATTGCCTTGGCTGATTACTTGCTTGACCGCTCAAGCTAACGATCTCTCGCGTTTCAAAACAAAAACAAACCGCCGCAGCCTGTTTCTGACTGCGGCGGTTTGTTTAGGTGTCTACTCGCCCTCCGCCGATTCCGCTTTCACATTAGGCTCGGTCTGATGATCCGGAGTATCAGCAGCGTTTTCAGTTTCAGCGACATCAGCTACTTTCTTTGTACGCCGAGTCGTCGCTCTACGTCGCTTCACAGGCGGTTCCTCAGTAATGACAAGCGTCTCTAATGGCTTTAGCTCATCCGGTACCGGAGGGAGTTCGCCCGTTACTTCTGTTGATTCCGGTAAAAGCTCATCCAATGGAGGCAGCGTCTTGGTTTCAACAACAGCAGCTGAAGCATTCTCAGCCAACGGCTCTGCCACTTCCCTGTCGTAGCTTTCGCCGCGACGGCGGCGGCGGCGACGTCGAGTCTGTTCACCTGTATTAGGGTCAGTCTCGATGTCAACCGCCTTGGCCTCCATCATGTGCTCGGGCATCATTGCAATTGCCTTCGCAAGTAAGTCTTCCTCAGGAGCCGGGTCAATCTGAGCTGGAACATCGTCAGCTTCAAAGACAAAGGGTTCAAAGACCGGAAGGATGTCCTCTCCGAATCCATCAACCACACCGGATCCTTCTGCACCATACTCGGCTTGAACATCCGGACCACCGATGACCAGAAGCCGGGTTCCACGCTCAGGGATTGGGAAGCCACGTCCGTATCCACGGGTCGTGATGACCTCTCCATAGACGACATCATAGATTCCTGTGTCGATTGGTAGCACCACCTTGATGCCGCCCCCGGGCCCTGAATGAATGGCAAGCCAGTTATCAGATACCCACATCACATCATCATCTGCTTGGTACCGATGAATTCCTGCCAATCGGCAAAGATTCCTTAGCAGGCCCAGACTCAGTACTGGTTCACCAATAAACATACTCTGATGCCGAGGATGCTTCCGAATGGCGATGGATGCATTACGATTAGGATATTCGGCCAGCGTTCTTGATCTGAAATCATCTGTGGCAATCAGTGGATGTCGACGAACGGCATCCCCAAATGTCATCCCGTTGATTCCCTCCAAAAGCGGCGTTCCAGAGTTATTCAGGAACGTGGAACCTGCCTTACTCGCATAGGGCTGCAGCTTGAGGTGAATACCGATAATCTCAGACAGCTCACTCACAGGTCCATCAATACAGCCTGGTGCCATCATCCAAACAACAGTTGTGCCATGATTGTTCAGTTTGGTTCGGATGGCAGATCGGGTAGCTTCCGGGATCGTAAACGCATTCAGCAGAATCGCAAGCTTCACAGTGTGTGTAAATGCCTCAGAGGTTATATCTGACAAAAGATAATAACCAACATCCACTCCTGATCTTGCAAGCGTGTCGCGATGTCCGCCAACGAGGCTGTTCAACAGGTCTTCATCACGCACATGCATACACGATGCTTCATCAACAAAGACAGCAACAGCCGGAGTCGGAACGGGTTCAGTACGCTTCAGATGTCGATCAAGATGGACGTAGGCGAAGTCGACCATTGCGGCCAATGCCTCCCAAATCTCCTCAGTGTCCAGCCAACCTTCTCCCCAAAGGTCCATCCACGCAATTCCGGTTCCCTTTGCAAGGGCAGCACCAAAGTTTCGCGCATGCACAGTCTGCGTCTGACGGAGGTCATCAAGGCGTACATTGTAGGTGTCAGGAGACTCATCCGATGCGAGGTAGGTCTTCGTGTCATCCTCAGCAATCCAAAGCTTTCCATGAAGGGCGATGCTGTCGACAGGACTTGGGAACGGCGCACTGCCGCCTGCTTCTCGCCCGGTGTACGAGAATGGACCGGTAAGCATATCGACATAGGGTGACGCAAGCACATCGGCGAGAGCCAGATGCCCGCTATGCCCTCGTGGCAGCTCAAACGTATAGCCGTAGGAAACGGCAACCGTCAGCTTGTCGCCGGAGGTTTCCTTTACGACGCGGCCAAGGCGATTAATGACTTGTGCAGCGATTGCAGATGAAAACTTATGGAAGTCAACCCAACGGCGTTCCCGTGGTCCAAAGAACTGGTTAGCTCCGACGGGGAAGTTTGTAGGAGGCGGATAGCTCGGAACATCTGCATTGTCAAAAGTGACGTTTCCATCGTGCCACGCAGCGCGGAGCTGGACGACATTCCCCCGATATTCCGAGCGTAACCAGCGTCGAAACGCCTTGGTGTTCACAGGCGACCGGTCATAACCCGCTACCCGATCGTAAATCCACTCGCCGTGCTCAAGATACACACCAAGGATTCGACTGGAGTGCGGACCGACTGCAAGGCGCTCAATCGCTGCCCGAAGTGCATCTTCGGCATCGCCAGCCCAAAATGCTTGCGACCCTAGTGACACATCACCGGTCGGGCCATCGATACCTACCGCCATGTCATCCGGATTACGGCGAACCCATCCGCTAGGTGGTGAGAAAATCAACCGGGGCAGAATCATCGCCTCCGGTGCGATGTCCGCTACAAACTGCAGCATTTCCTCGAGGTGAGAATAGTTACGCTCATCCGCAGATGTTCGCCACGGCAGGTGCGCGAGCATCGTAAAGACACGTACACCCGCCTGGTAGGCGTAACGTATCTGTCGTTGAGCCACGGAGCGATCGAAGTCACCTTCTGTGTTCACAAAGAACATGATCGCTGGCCGCGCTTCGCCGTTGACGTGCAGGATTGGACGACCGTTGATCAGTTGAACACTGGACGCAGAAAAACGTTCAAGCAGGTCTGATGTAAGCGGTGCGAAAACAGGTGGCAATGGTTCTTCGGGAATCGGTACCAGCAACGGAATCGCAGGCGGCAGATTTGCGGAGCGCTGGTTACGACGCGCAGGAACGGCGGCTTCGTCTACATCTGTCTCCGATGACTCCGATGTGGCATCCCCGCCCAGCATCAGCTGTGGTGCGGCGACTGTTCTGGTCCTGCGCAGTCCACGACCGCGTCGACGATCCCCACGCCCCTCATCATCATCCGAGTCTGAATCACCCGCTGTGCCTTCCGATGAATCCGAACCTGTTGTCCCGTCTGTGGCCTCCGGGTCACCCGTGCGGCCACGTCGGCTTCGGCCTCGACGCGAGCGAGATGAACGGGATGTTTGGTCGCCCGATGCCTCATCGGTTGCAGTATCATCGGAGTCACTGGAAATGGACTCGGCTTCCAGCCCGGCATCCGGAGCGCCATCCCCACCGCGACCGCGACGCCCACGTCCACGCCGTGTACGTTGATTTCGGGAACGGACGTTTTCAGAACCGCCAGTGGACTCCCCACTGACTTCACCGGATTCACCATCCGATTGAGAGTCATCTGTGTCCGGAACGTTCGGAACTTCGACAACATTGGCTGTTTCTACCGTACGTCTTCGACCACGCGTACGCTGAGGTCCTGAACTCTCTACGCCTTGCTGTGCATCGGTTTCTACTACCGTTGGCTCAGGAACATTTAACGATGTAACTTCATCGACAGCTGGCTTTGCTGTGCGGCGTGCGCGTGATTGGCGTACCGGTGTGGCCGCCACATCACTTGCCTGAGCGTCGCCCCCAGATTGTTCATCCATTGGGACAACCGTTTCGGTGGCTTTTGCACGCGTTCGCCGCGGCTTTGCCGCAGGTTGATCCGCTTGGGCATCGGTGCCCTTAGCGGTTTCAACAGGCGTTTCTTCTGATGCTGCAGCAGTCGGAGCTTTGCGCGTCCTGCGTGGCTTTGGAGTGACTGTAGGTTCGGCTTCAGTAGAAGTTCCCGATTCAGCGACATTGGAATTCATTGGTTCCACAGCAGCATCTGCTTCAGTGGTGGTACGGCGTCTTGCCATATTCGAACATCCTTTTGAGGACCCGCGCAGTACACGGGGTTTGAGAAATGTGCCGCGTTAGTGCAGCGCGGTCCAAAGAGTGGTCCCACGGTTTGGCAGTGGATTGTCTCAACACCGCCTCCCCGGAGCAGTCCGCCCGTTCAGCCATGAAAACAATACCACACTTGATGAGTGGCCATTCGTTTTCCATTGCGACCGTAGACCCGGTATTGATACCATAGCAGGACGATTTTGGTTCCGGTCACACAACTGGCGTACGGGGATTACCTCGAGGAAGTGTGGCATCAACACGGATGGGCCGTTCGCCTGGGCACAGCTACTTGATCCCAGGAGATTTCATTAATGGAGCTCATCCCCGTCCGTTCTGCACTGCTTAGTGTTTCTGACAAAGCCGGCTTACTTCCGTTTGCCGAGCAGCTCGCCGCCTTAGGTGTCAACCTGATCTCAACGGGTGGAACGTGCAAAATGCTGGCAGATGCCGGTCTGGCAGTGCGCCCGATCGATGACCTGACTGGCTTCCCTGAAATGCTCGATGGCCGTGTCAAAACATTGCATCCATTTGTGCATGGCGGGATTTTGGCTGATCGTGACAAACCCGAGCATATGGAAACGATTGCCTCACATGGCATCGCTCCCATTGACCTTGTTGTCGTAAACCTTTACCCTTTTGCTGCAACGATTGCCAAGGAAGGGTGCACAATCGAAGATGCCATCGAAAACATAGACATCGGCGGTCCGGCAATGGTTCGCAGCACGGCAAAAAACCACCACGGTGTCGCGATCGTTGTGAGTCCGGGCGACTATTCGAGGGTGATTGATGAACTCACAAACCTCGGTGGGATTTCGCTCACACTGCGCAAAGAACTGGCAGCAAAAGCCTATGCACATACGGCTGCATATGATGCGATGATCGCGACTTACCTTGAAACCCAGTATGCAACCGATGATGCTCCAGCAGAGCTTCCATCCACACTTCGGATCACTGCTACACGCGAGCAGGTCCTTCGTTATGGAGAAAACCCGCACCAGAAAGCAGCGTTTTACACGGTTCGCAGCTTGACCAGCGAGCCTTGCATTGGGCGTGCAACACGCCTCGATGCCAGTGGTAAGGAAGTCTCTTTCAACAACCTCTACGACCTTGATGGTGCTCTAGAACTGGTTAAAGAATTCCCGGAGGCTCCCACTGCAGCCATTATCAAACATGCGAATCCGTGTGGCTGTGCACAAGGCGTTACACTCGCGGATGCGTTCGACCGTGCGCGCGCTGCGGACACGATTTCTGCATTTGGTGGCATCCTTGCCGTTAACCGTATTCTCGATCTTGCCACCGCACAGCGCATCACGGGACCAAACACGTTCTTCGAATGCATCGTTGCGCCAGGCTACGATTCGGATGCGCTTGAGCTTCTTCAGACAAAGAAAAAGTGGGGAGCAAATCTACGGCTGCTCGAAGTCGGCCCCCTCGATGGCGGTCCTGGCAAGAGCGGTCTTGTCATGAAACAAGTTGTAGGCGGTCTCCTCGTAGGAACACGCGACTACGCCCCACTGGATCCACGTGACTTTGTTGTTCCCACACGGCGGACACCTACAAGCGATGAGCTAAAGGAACTCATGTTCGCCTGGAGAGTCGTCAAACACGTGAAGTCGAATGCAATCGTGATGACCAAAGATGGTGCCCTACGAGGCGTTGGTGCCGGGCAGATGAACCGCGTACGATCCGTCCGCCTTGCGATTGAACAGGCCGCCGAACATGCTAACGGGTGTGTGCTCGCCTCTGATGCATTTTTCCCGTTCCCCGATGGTCCTGAGACAGCCGCGAAAGCCGGTGTGACCGCAATCATCCAACCTGGCGGCTCTGTAAAGGACGAAGAGGTGATCACCGTCTGTGATGACTACAATATCGCGATGGTCTTCACCGGAATCCGCCACTTCCGCCACTAAGCGCGTAACTAACTGTGCTGGTCCGGATTATCGGGCCAGCACCAAATTTACGGCCTCCGTTGCGGTGGAGACTGGATAAACCGTCAGCTCATTGCGGACACCAACAGGCAGCTCTTCCAGGTCTTCAATATTTCCATCTGGAATGACGACGTGCCGTATACCCGCACCATGTGCAGCAACGAGTTTCATTGCGATTCCGCCAACCGGTATGACCCGTCCCCTCAGACTGATTTCCCCCGTCACAGCCATATCAGCTCGAACCGGAACATCGCGATATGCGGAGATCAGCGAGATTGCCATTGCCAATCCTGCGCTCGCTCCATCCTTTTGGACCGCACCACACGGCACGTGAACGTGCGCATCTACAGACCTGATTGGATCGCCGCCACTCGATTGAACCAAGTACGCTTTGACCCACGTCCATGCCGTTCTTGCAGACTCCTGCATGACGGATCCAAGCTGACCGGTGATCTCGAGAGCCTGTTCGCCACGGATACTTGGAAGGAGCTGACTTTCAATCTGGACAAGATCGCCTCCACCGCTGGTAGTGACCATTCCTGTCACTGAACCGACTTCTGCTTCCGGTAAAGCACGGGCACGGGTCCTGGCAGATCGCCCAAGAATGGATGTCACCAGGTCTGCGGTTACTGGCCCCAGTTCCGTGTTTTCCTCGACAAGTCGGAGTACCAGCTGCCGCATGATTGACTCGATTTGGCGACGGAGCCCACGCACACCACCTTCATGAGTGTAGTCCCGAATGATTGCCTGTACAGCATCATCTGCGAAGCAAATGTCATGTCCGCCGAGACCACAGCGGCGTAGTGCACCCGGTACAAGGTGGCGTTGCGCGATGTCAAGCTTTTCATCCTCGCTGTAGGCTGCGAACTCGACCACTTCCATACGGTCACGGAGTGCTTCTGGAATATCTTCCAAATTGTTCGCCGTCGCAATAAATGTCACTTGTGACAGGTTTAGCGGAACATCCACAAAGTGATCATGGAATTCATGGTTTTGCTCTGGATCAAGGACTTCCAGGAGTGCACTCGCCGGATCACCACCGCGATCTTTCCCAAGCTTGTCAATTTCATCCAATAGAATCAATGGATTGATGACCTTGGCTTCGCGAAGCGCTTCGGCAAAATGCCCGGGGTAGGCACCAGTATATGTCCGTCGGTGTCCGCGAATTTCTGCTTCATCCCTGACGCCACCAAGGGCTATTCTAATGAAAGGGATGTTCAAGACAGATGCAATCGATGTTGCGAGGGATGTCTTTCCAACACCCGGAACACCCACAAAGCAGAGAATTGGCGCAGTGTGTGCGGTACCAGCCTGTTTTCGCACCGCCAGATATTCATAGATGCGTTTCTTTGCGCTTGCAAGCCCCGAGTGCCGGTCTTCAAATATCGAGCGTGCAGTTGGGATATCGATTGTCATCGGAGCCGTTCGCGTCCACGGTAGGGACATCAGCATGTCGATTCGATCCTTGGCAAGGGATGATTCTGTACTGTTACTCGGAAGGCGTTCGTACCGGGAAATTTCCTCGAGGATGACTTTGCGTACGGACTCAGGAATGTCAGTGTCAGACACCAGCTTGGCCGTGTGCAGGTTGTTGTCTTCCCGCGGGTCAACGACATCAAGCTCTGCCTGAATCGCCTTTAATTGCTCTCGCAATATGTCTGCACGATGGACACGCTCAAAGTCATGGTCCAGACGCTCGCGGATTTGTTGCCGTACAGCACTTACATGCTTCTCTCGCATCAACAATGAATGAACCATGTTCAACCGCTTACCCGGATCAACTTCGGTTAGGAGTGCGACTTTGTCGGTCACCGATGTGGGAAGGTATGGACCAATATGATCCGGGATGCAGGATGCGTCAAATGGACCGGAAACTGCTGCCAGTGCATCCGGGTGTGAGATTACACCCTCTTCCACCAACAGCTCGAACGCCTCCACAACCAACCGCGCCAGAGCCTGTCGTTCCACCACATCGACTTCGGATTCAACATCGGAAAGACAGTCAAACGCAGCAACCATTGTTGGTGCTGTCGCAACAAAGCCGCGAATCGCAACTCTGGAACCAGCATTAAGGGTGACGCGGGCGATGCCATCCTGAAGCCACGCGACATTTTCGATCGTGGCTACGACGCCAACGTTTACGAGGTTGTCCGGGGATGCATCCTCAGAGATGTCCCGCTGTGTAACCAAAAGGACTTGACCATCGTGGTATTGCTGGCTCTGTTCAATGGCCCTTACGGAGCGCTCACGGCTTGCCAGCAATGGAAAGTGAGCACCGGGAAAGTAAACAGCATCCCGCACTGCTACAACAGGCAATATGAGTCCAGGGAGCGAATCTTGCGGTTTCGTCATTTCAACGCAAGGTTCTAATAGTGCTTCACCTAATAGACTCGTCTGCGGTTTCAACTGTGCGTCCATGGGATGCACTCTAAGTCACTTATTCCTATGGAGGAATGTTGAAAATGCCTGCTTTTCTATTTCCGTCAAATGGCGGATTTCCGAACGCCGCAGCCCAAAACACGGATTTATGCCCCAACATTCGTCCGAACATAGATCGGATTTGTAAAAAACCAAGGCTTAATCAACATCGCACAGTCACCGATTGCGAACTTATATGTGTATGCTTCCACCCGATAAATGCCATCCTGGTCAAGCAAAATACTGGTATGCCCATTTCGTTCCTTATTTAGAATGATTCCATTTCGCAGAACGACGAGGACGGTGTTGTCAGGAACGATGATATGGAGTCTGTCTCCTACTTGTGTAACATCGCCCGGGAGTGCCCCATATTCTGTCTGTACAACAACATCTTGCAGAGGACGAACAAGATCGTAACAAATGATGCTCCGGCCATGAAACAATGAATGCTCTGCAGAGGGTCCCCGTTCAGAGTGTTCATCCACGAACACATGAGTTGACAGAACACAGAACGAATCAGCATAGCTGGGGAATTTGTGCCACTTTTTGCCAATGCGTGTAATGCCATGTGCATCCAACGCACCGATTCCTGCGAAGCGACCGTGCCGCGCAAGCTCATCATCCCACTTGGCGAACGCATCATCCGGTCGGTCAATCATCCAGCGCAGTGCTGCCCGCAAACCGGCAATGCGCCATAGGAAAAGGATAACCAACAGAGACAAGAGGTTGATATGATCACGGGCGACAGTTGAGAAGTTGATTACCTCAAGTCCCGTGGTTCCGGTGGTATCCCAGGCATCCCACGGATGCTTCATGTCAAATGGGAGTGAGACCGCCGCGATACCCCCTGAATCAAGGACGGCATCAATGGCAGTCTGCGGATCGAGCCGGGGTTCAAGTTGAAACGTCGCAGGGAGGTTTCCGGCAAGAAGAAAAGCTCCCCCCCTAACGGTGATTTCATTGCCAACACGGAGAAACGGCAATTGATTGGAATACCGTTCAACGTAACCATCCCGTGCCGCTGCAACACTATTGTGGTCAGTCAGGAAGACGAAGTCGAACCCTTCTGCCGCAGCCGCATCCATGACATCCTCAACGGTTCCTGCACCATCAGAGTACTGAGCTGTATGACAATGGATAACGCCGCGAAGCCGAACGATGTCCTTCCGTGCTGAGAACGGCTCTGCTTCATTACCTATTCTTACAAACCAGCAAGCAAACCTCAACTGACGCCAGAAGCCAGATGCTCCAAGAATCCGTGCAGCGATGCGCTTTTTAGCCTGTTTACTGGACATACGTTAAATAAAAAGGCACCTGCTGACACAATGCCAGCAGGTGCCGATTACCATTAGAAGGTGATGAGCTGTCCGGTTTTGGATGACTCGTATATAGCTTCGAGAATTTCAGACACGACCAGTGCCTGATCCGGAGTGACCACTGGTTCTGTGTCATTTCGGATAGCATCAATCCACATCTGAGCCTCGATATGTTCCGCTTTGGCTGTTGCACCGTCGTAGAACGCGACACCACCTGCGCCCAAGTCAACCTTGAGGTCGTACAGACGGCTGTTTTTCTCACCATTCAGGTGCAGTCCACCGCGCATGTCCGCTCCTGCATCGGTTCCATAGAGCGAACAGATTGCCTCTCCGGTTTCACGCGTGTTGAGTGCCCAGCTGGATTCGAGAAAGATTGTTGCTCCATTTGCGAGCTCGATGAACCCGAAGGCACTGTCTTCAACGGTGTACTGTTTAGGATCCCAGGGTCCCCACGCGTTTGCAGCATTTTCACGATCTGCCAACTTACGGTAAACCGAGCCTTTGACTGACTTTACATTGTAGTTGTTCATCAACCAAAGCGTCAGGTCAAGTGCGTGCGTGCCGATATCGATAAGCGGGCCTCCGCCTTGCGCTTCCTCATCAAGGAAGACGCCCCACGTTGGAACCGCGCGACGACGGATTGCATGAGCTTTGGCGAAGTAAACTTCGCCAAGTTCGCCGTCATCCACGAGCTTCTTAAGGT
The DNA here is from genome assembly GCA_964606305.1 of uncultured Armatimonadia bacterium. Lineage (GTDB taxonomy): Bacteria > Armatimonadota > Armatimonadia > Armatimonadales > Armatimonadaceae > CAIRTT01. The sequence continues at coordinate 27,654 of CAZSGJ010000011.1, read as the reverse complement.
ATTGGCTATCTGGTCGGTGGCGGCTTTGGTATCCGATAGTCAGTTTCTTGCCGGATTCGCGTGCAACATCACGCATCAAGCGCGCGCCGGCGGCAGTCTTTGCCATCGGCTTCTCACACATAACGTGGTTGCCGGCCTGCAGAGCTGCTATGGTAATCGCGTCATGTGAGATGTTGGGTGTACACACGTGTACGACATCTACTCCACCAGCGTTCAGAAGATCCATGTAATTTGTATAGATCTTTGAGCCAGGGGCACCGTATTCCTGAGCAGCTTTTTCAGCTTTGGCTCCATCGATGTCACAGAATGCGACTTGCTCAACTCCAGCGACCGTCTTCAGGCTGGGCATATGCTTTCCGTTGGCGATACCACCGCATCCAATGATGCCGACTTTAATCGTGGACATTTGAAACTCCTTACCGCACATAACGCGTGTCACTCGATAGAGACATGCGAAACATACAAATCGTTTCAATTATACCCGGCAACGATGCGGGCAAAAAAAGAGGTTAGACAATGGCCATGTCATCCCGATGGATAACAACAGCACCGGTTGTGTATCCTAAGGTCTCTTCTATTTCTGTGTCACGACATCCTGCGATGCGATTGAGGTCGTTTGCATCATAACGAACAATGCCAGTGGCGAAATGGATATCCTCGCACAGCACGCGCACGATATCTCCGCGCTCAAACTCACCTATTACATCGGTTATGCCGACAGCAAGGAGGCTGGCACCGGATGTCAGAATGCGCTCCTTTGCACCGATATTACATATCACCCGTCCAGCAACTGCATTTGCCAAAATCCAGCGCGTACGTCCATCCTGCAGACCAACCATTGGGTGCACCATAGTACCCATCGTTCGTGTTCGGACGATTGATGCGAGCTGGTGCAGGTCGACTCCTCCGACAATCAGTGTCCAGATGCCACCGGCTGCCGCAAGAGCTGAAGCATCCAGCTTAGTTACCATCCCACCCGTACCGAGGTGCGTCACGGATCCAGAAACGTAGTCACGATATTGATCAATCTGATTACCGGGAATGGAAGTTATCAATTGAGCACCCGGTTGTACCAATGGATTACCAGTGAACAATCCTAGGACATCGGTCCAGAGCACAACACCAACGGCACCAACTGCGAGGGCAACCTGTGCAGCTAACGAGTCGTTATCTCCGTAGCGGATCTCATCCACTGCAACTGAGTCGTTTTCATTGACAATCGGAACAACTCCAGCACTGAACATCGCCTGCAATGTATCCCGTACATTCAAATTGGCAGTCCGCGTAGAAAGTTCTGCCTTTGTCACCAACACCTGACCACAGACGCTGTTGACGCGTTTGAAGGCTTCCGACCACAAGGACATCAGATGGTGTTGTCCAACGGCTGACAAGACTTGCTTAGATGGAATATCAACTCTGTTTGCCAACATTGAAACCTGGCGCCGCCCTAAGGCAACTGCTCCGCTTGAGACGACAACGACATGAATACCATCTCGGTGAAGGTCAATTATCGACGATGCAATCGCATCGAAGTTGGCAGTGTTTACGGCATCGCCACCAGGTGCAACCAGCGTGGACGAACCAAACTTTAGGACAACTACATCACCGCGGCGTATCATCAGCGACCCAGCTGGCGCACGGTATCCATCTCATCCGCAAATCGTTGCTCGGAGCGCAAGCGATCATATTCGCCCTCAAGTGCAGTGAACGCAGATGTCACATCTGCCAGGCTGGCGCGTGCCTGAAACGTTGCTGCGGTCGATGGAGGCATCGCAAGCATCGGATCAATCGCATCTTCTGCGGGTGCCAAGCCGCTGAGTGCGAGCGTTGCTTGCTTGACAATCAGATGTTCACGCAGTGGTTTACAAGCTTCGAGGCTTGCCATCAGCCGCTCAAGGCAGCGACGCGCATCCGGGTATTCTTCAAGGTCTATATCCGTCCATGCTGCAAGAAATTCCTCGCCTTCATCTTCAATCAGGTCGAGTGCAGCGAGACGCTTTGAACATCCCTCATGCGTCAGTCGAGACCAGTCAACAACAAGCGGGTCCAACTTGTTTTGCCACCTGATTAGAGTGACTTCCCAAAGCTTGACATGGTACCGGTCCCTTTGACGGGCAAGTGCATCGCCAGCCTGTAGGAGCTGCTGATGAATGCGCTCCCATGCGGCATCACGCCCAGATCCCGTTGACGCACGGCGCTCCCACTGTGCCCGGGTTTCAGCCAGCCTTCGCTCACGATTGCGGAGCTCGACAAGGCGTTCTCCTATACGCCGCTCTATCTCGCGGAGCGACACAGTCCCTTGCGCCCTTGATGCCGATTGCTGCTGACTACGATCAGCCCCGAGTAATATTCCCAGCGATACACCAACAGCGACTCCGACTGCCACACCAACCCCCTGCATGAGTAGGGCTCCGAGGACAGCGCCAATGAATGCCCCAATCATCGCACGTGTAGCATCGTTCATTTCCGGACCGAGGGAGAGCATTCCAGACATGGATGACATCGGCTCCGGCACACCACAATTCGGACACGTAGCATCCGTTTCTGTCACGTGATAACGGCACCCAACACACTGTTTGTACGTTGGTTCCTGATGCCGCGGTTGTGGTTCCTGTGCCTGCATAGACATTGTTTACGTGTTTACGCCATCCTAACGTTCCAAGTCTACAGGTTGAAACCTATAGTCGGTATCCAAAACCGATGGCAAATCCAGTGAAATCCCGCCCATCTATGCCTGATGGCTGGAGATATTGCACCTCGACGTCAAGGCGGGCATGACTTATGCTGACTCCGATTCCTGTTGTGGGTGCAGCTGCAAAGCGTGATTTCTGCCCTGATGTGTACGCACCAATGATTCCAGCCTCTGCGAAGACGGCGAACTTTACAGGGTTTATTGACTGCCCAACCTGTAATGACGCACGCCAGAGCGCAGGCATAAGTGTCAAACCAACTCCCTCACTATCCCGCATCGGTGCATGCACGATTCGGAAATCCGGGGAGTAGACGACATCCCGTCGCGTCCAGTCTGGCCGATTGCGCAAGCCAATGGATGTCCATGTTGAACCGAAGGATTGGCGTACAGCAGCATCGGACGGCACGAAGATACCAATGTTTGGAACGGTTACTGTTGCGGGCCGCTGCTGTAAATCCGCAACAGGTACAAACATGGTCATCATGATGGGTCATCCTAGCGCGGGGTGTACCTATCTGCCAGATGGCGACGAAGCATCGGGAACAAAACACGCAAAATTCAGGTCTCTTGCAGTGTGGAGGAAAAATACCGATGCTTACACCTATTCTTTGTGTCCTGATATCGACGACTGCACTCATTCAGACTGGGGCTGGACAGGCATCATCACAAACTGCTGATGTGAAGGCTCCCGATTACATCCCGGACGTCATCGCAAAAGTTGTCAAAACTCCGGCGGAATGGCGAAAGGCACTCACTCCGACGCAGTTCCAAATCCTTCGACAGGCTGCGACCGAGCGCGCTTTTGCAAACTCATTTTGGAACAACCATTCAGATGGCTTGTATTCCTGTGCTGGATGCGACTTGCCACTTTTCTATTCATCCACTAAGTTTGACAGTGGAACCGGGTGGCCGAGCTTCTATCAGCCGATTCAAAAACGCGTCGTTTCTGAGCGGCGTGACGCTGATGGCGAACGCGTTGAAATTCGCTGTGCCAGATGTGATGGACACCTAGGCCATTTGTTTGACGATGCCAATGGACAGTTTGGTATCCCGAAAACACCGAATGGATTGCGATATTGCATGAACAGCGGAGCGATGCGTTTTCGGAAGAGGATTCCTGACCAGCCAAAGCGATAGCGATGGCTGGTCAGAGCGGTTCACTTACAAGCGGTCCGTAACAGCCCCTAGGCTGGCTGAACTGACAAGCTTGGCAAACTTTGCCAGCACGCCTTTGGTGTACTTTGGAGCCGGTGGCGTCCAATGCTCACGGCGCCTCGCAAGTTCATCGTCGGAGACGTTCACCTGCAACAAAAGCTGGTGTGCATCGATCGTAATCGAATCTCCCTCTTGTAACAATCCAATCGTTCCGCCAACGGCTGCCTCGGGTGCTACGTGACCAACAACCAGTCCAAACGTGCCTCCACTAAACCGCCCATCGGTGATCAGACCAACTGCATCGCCGAGGCCAGCTCCGATAATTGCTGATGTCGGTGCAAGCATCTCGCGCATTCCTGGTCCACCTTTAGGTCCTTCGTATCGAATGACGAGGACATCGCCTGGATTAATGCTTCCCGCCAGGATGCTCTCAAGGCACTCCTCTTCGGAATCGAAAACTCTGGCCGGTCCGGTGATGACAGGAACCTTTACGCCAGAAATCTTCGCGACGGCGCCTTCGGTTGCCAGATTTCCCTTCAAAATGGCCAGATGTCCCTCCGCATACAACGGTTTATCGAAGGGGCGGACAATGTCCTGATCAGCCGGCGGTTCACTTGGGTAGCCTTCAAGCGTTTGTTCAATGGTCCTGCCGGTTATGGTCATGCAGTCACCGTGGAGAAGTCCACGACTTAAAAGCATCTTCATGATGAGGGGTACGCCACCAACACGATGAAGATCGGTTGCAACGTACTTGCCACTTGGCTTAAGGTCGCAAAGTACAGGTACCTTTGTCCGGATGCGCTCGAAGTCATCGACCGTCAATGTCACGCCGGCAGCATCAGCGATTGCAATCAGATGAAGTACCGCGTTTGTGGACCCACCAAGAGCCATTAGGACTGTGATGGCATTTTCAAAGGCCTTGAAGGTCAGCATTTCTGCAGGAAGCCTATTTGCGCGAACGGCATCCATCAGAACACGTCCACTCTCCGCTGCATTCTCTGCCTTCTCAGGATCTTCTGCAGCCATCGTTGATGAGCCCGGGAGACTTAGGCCGAGCACCTCGATTGCAGATGACATGGTATTCGCCGTGTACATGCCTCCGCAGCTCCCGGCACCGGGTATCGCCCGGCACTCAATTTCGTGCAGCTCTTCGTCATCGATTTTGCCAGCGCTGTGTGCGCCAACCGCCTCAAAAACACTGACAACAGTCAAATCCTGCCCGCGATGTTTACCAGGCTTAATGGTTCCACCGTAGACAAAAATTGCGGGTACATTGAGACGTGCGAGGGCGATGATGGCTCCCGGCATGTTCTTGTCACAGCCACCAATGGCGATAACGCCATCCATGCTCTGACCACCAATAACCGTTTCAATCGAATCAGCAATGACTTCACGGGACACGAGGGAATACTTCATGCCCTCCGTCCCCATCGAAATTCCATCAGAAATCGTGATCGTCCCGAATGTCTGAGGCATTCCGCCAGCTTCGCGAATCGCCTGCTCGGCACGCACTGCCAACGGTGCTATCCCCATATTGCAAGGTGTAATGGTGGAGTGACCGCTTGCAATTCCGATAATTGGCTTTTCAAAGTCACCATCGCCAAATCCGACGGCCCGAAGCATGGAGCGGTTCGGGGCGCGATGCGTTCCCTCGGTTACAACTCGGCTGCGTTTGTTATCCACGGTTCAAAACTCCTGCAAACTAGACTGAAATGTGTACTCAGTCTACGGCAGTATCACGTAGAACCATATGTACGAGTTGATGAAAATGCCTTAAGCATCGCTATCGATTCAAGATTGCCAACGTCATCCGGAGACATCAAACCCGATAGCAATAGTGTCTTCAGGACAAAGTCCCCTATGCCAAAAAACGCGCCTTAAGAGCAGGTGTAGGCATCAGACAGGATTCCTTATGACCGAACCATTTGTAGCGATTACGGGCAACCACCCGGTAGCCAAAATCACGTAGAGGTTTAGGAATAACAGCAAGCAATAATCCTGAAAGTGCAAAGACGGGTTTTGCGTGATGACGAAGCAAGAGACTGATGGCTGTACTGTGGGTGTAGACACGACCATTAACTACATAAATCACCGTTGATAAATCAACCGGTGCTTTCAGGTGCTCGAGAAGCCTGGCTGCGGTATCGCTTTGAAGCGTGCAAAACTTCAGCGCATCGTGTTTTTCGACGCGAAGCATAAACTGCAGCGCACCGTTGCATAGGTTACAAACCCCATCGAACATCATTATTGGGCCGTCGGCGTACACCATCACATCATCAAGGTTTGCCATATCCGTTTATCGACCGTCCGATGACACGTGTAACTTGAGAGGCTCTTTGGACCCCAGGCGTCTGATAATCAGGTCTATGCCGCCATTTCTTACGGACGCCGCAAGATATGGCTTAAACTCCTCATTGGTCATCTTGCCAGTTCGAATCGTATCAATGCTTTCGATCACATCGCCGGGTTTCACACCAGCTTTCATCGCGGGCGAATCTGGCAATATGCCGTTCACAACGAGCTCATTTGAGATACGTGCCCGTGTGATGATAAATCCGTAAATTGGACCATCGGGAACCTTGACAGGCTGTGCCATTATGCGTTGTCCCTGCCAGATCATCAGTCCGGCGCAGACAGCTGCAAAACCGCCGCCGATGAGCAGGTCACGTTTCTCCTGCTTCGTAAACGCTGCGTACCTGATGTTCGCGATAAGTACCGCCGCAGCCATCGGTGCAAGTGCCGGGACAGCCCGTACACCCAGCTGGACGGCGACGAGTGCCGCAAACAGGAACGCGTACATCCACCAAAAAGTTGAACGCTCTGAGCGTAGTTGGAATGTCGGATGTCGTGCAAGGACAGCTACACTGCTCAGGAAAACAGCGATAAACAGAACATCCGCGGGACCAATGGTAACCGAGCTGATCAGTTGAACGGTTCGGCCTCCCCACCCCCCCGGGCTGGCAGCCGCACCAGCGCCGACGCTGACTGCACTGATGAGGGGCGAACGGGTCTCGAGTAATGCACGAACTGGCCCGACGGACACCACTATGACGTCGAAAAATGCGGCGAACCCGGCAGCTGCGAGCAACGTATTCGGGTGCTTGATAATCCGGCCAATTGCAACTCCGACGAACACAGCACCCAACGTTCCGAACAGGTTATTAGCACTGAGTTCGAGAAGTGGATTAATCAGCTTCCGTGAATCAGATGCCCACAGAACAGTCAGCATCGGCGATGCAAGCAAAACCCCTGTGAGCAGCAAAAAGCCAGTCGATATTCGAAGCCGTGTTACCGAACGCGCCATTTCAAGCAAACACCACAGAATCGAGCCGAGGTATGCAATACCAAGCAGAATGGCAGGTACAGACCGCACGGGTGGGAGGAGCGTTGGCGTGCCTCCATAGGATGCCGCAATTGTCTCGAGTGCAAATCCCAGAAAACGGTTTAGGAGAGAGAGCACAAATGCGAGCACCGAAGCCCCAATGAGAGACCACATTGCTGATGTTTGAGAGGAATTAGTCTGGTTCACCGTGATACTCTAAGTATACTCAACCACAGTGAATCTGTGGCTGGATTGGTCAAAAGATTGCAGGTGCAACCCTTGGCCATTCAGTGATGCCTTGGTTGTCGAAAACCACAGCGCTATTGAACTTGATTAAAGGTGGATAATTCAGTGGATCCCTTGCGTATTGTGATCGCAGATGACGAACCAATCATCCGCATGGACCTGCGGCGGACACTTGAAAATATGGGGCATGTCGTTGTCGGTGAAGCCGGTGATGGTCAACAAGCCCTCGAAATCACCAAGGATTTGAAGCCCGACATTGCCATTCTTGACATCAAAATGCCGACGATGGACGGCATCGATGCAGCAAAGCTCATTTCAACGGAAGCGATTGCACCGGTCTTACTCCTAACCGCCTATTCACAACGGGACTTGGTCGAGCGCGCACGTGACGCCGGTGTCTTCGCCTATCTGGTAAAGCCATTCAAAGAGCTCGATCTAATGCCCGCCATCGAGATTGCTATCGCACGCTTTGAAGAGTTTGAAGAGCTCGACCGTGAAGTGAATGACCTGGAAAACAAGCTCGACGCACGCAAGACAGTCGATCGGGCCAAAGGCATTTTGATGGACCAGTATGGTCTGAAGGAACAGGATGCGTTCAGACGTATCCAGGTGCAGAGCATGAACACACGCAAAACGATGCGTGAGATTGCTGAAGCAATCATCCTCGCTAACAGCGTATAGCCACTTCATGGACGGAATCTCCTCAGAACCGGCAATCGACACGCAAAAACTGGTTCGCCAGCTTGCAAAGCGGGATGATGAGCTGATTGAAGCGAAAAAGCGTATTCGTCAGCTCGAAGAATCGCTCGATGCCAGGGCATCCGAGACTGCCGCGCTTAGACGTATTGCGGAAGCAACCGGCCATGTTGTCAACCCGGATGACCTGCTCCCTCTCATTGCCGAAGTCGCGCTGGAATCAACCGGTACGGATGCTGCCTATGTCTACCTGTTCAACGAGACACGTGACTACTTGGTCTTGCGTGCTGCGACGGACAAGTCTCTGGACCCTACCCTGTTTGGTTCACTGAAAGTCGCCATCGGAGATGGCATCACCGGATGGGTAGCCCGTGAGCGCAAACACGTCGCAATTGCCAGTGAAGCATGGACCGATGAGCGCTTTCACTTTATAAAAACCTTGGGAGAGGACCGCTTTCAATCGATTCTGTCGGTTCCTCTTATCTGGCATGGCGATGTTATCGGTGTCGTCAATGTTCAAACATACGCTCCGCATAACTACACCAAAACACAGGTTCAGCTGCTGTCGAGTATCGCGTCACAGGTTGCCGGTGCAATCCAGGCATCCCGTCGCGTACGCAGCGCGGAAAAACGTGCAAGCCATCTGAGTACCGTGGCTGATGTCTCCCGCGCAATCACCGGTGATCTCTACCTCGAAGAGATCCTTCAGCTGGCTGTCGCAGCAACAAGTCGCATCATGTCATTCCGAGTGGTGTCTCTGTCCCTTGTTGATGAGGAGAAGGGTCTTCTCGTCCTCAAGGCCGTCAAAAGCCAAAGCAAAGAATATCAAAAGCGGCCAAATCTTCCATTGACTCAGGGAATCTCCGGAAAAGTCATCGCTACCGGGCAACCCCATACCGCATTCAACGTTCAGGATGAGTCAGACTATGTCCATAGTGCGCTTGCAAAGCAGGAGGGTTTGACGAGTGTTGCGATGATTCCCCTAAAGGTTCGCGAGCAAGTGACTGGCGTACTGTCCTGTTACACCGAAAAGCCACACAAGTTTTCTGCATCGGAGCTCGATGTGTTATGCACGCTTGGAAATCAGGTGGCCGTCGCGATTCATAATGCAAACCTGATGGTTAAAGGCGCTCTTCTTCAGGAAATGCATCATCGGGTCAAAAACAATCTCCAACAGATTGCGAGTCTCCTCAGACTCCAAAAGCACCATGCTGCAGGCCGATCATCAGCTGAGGTCCTTGATGAAAGTATCAACCGTGTGATGGCGGTTGCCGCAGTCCACGATTTGCTAAGCCGGGATGACCTCGACACGATTGCGATTCGAAAAATCGCCGATTCCATTGTCACAGCTACACAACAAAGCCTGACGTCGCCGTCGCAGCGCATTGAAATGTCGGTTGAAGGTCCTGATCTTCGCTTGAACTCAAAGCATGCTAATTCACTCGCTTTGATCATTAACGAGATGGTTCAAAACAGTGTTGAACACGGCTTTAAACATGCACAGGTCGGAGAGATTCAGGTACGGATTACGGAGGAACCAAACGACTGGTTACTGCAAGTGCGCAATACTGGCGATGCGCTGCCGGATGACTTTGATTGGCAGAAGCATCACGATCTTGGCCTTAAAATCGTAGATTCATTGACCCGTGGCGATCTTGGCGGTGTCTTTGCCCTCTATCGCAAGGGTGACTGGACTATTTCGGAAGTACGCTGGCCAAAGTAACTATACAAATCGCTCTCACTTGCCTTCTTCGCTCAAACGATTAGCGGTTTCTGCTGCATAACACCGTTGACCACTGGATTGTCACGCAGCGTTACGCGTGACTTGCTTCTCGGACAACAATCGTCTCTCCATGCAGTAAAGCAGGGCATGTTTTTGCAATCGCCACCGCTGTGTCCATGTCCCTGGCCCGGATCACGAAGAATCCCGTCACGACATCCGAGAGTCCATCAGATTTAGTTTCGATGTTGGTTACTTCGCCTGTGTCATTCCCGACCAGCAACCGGTACTGCCCCCCGCAGGGCCGTCCTGTCACGAAGGTGCCACTGTCCTTCAGGTCAGAGACCCACTGCCCATATAGTGACATCAGACGCGACTGTTCATCGTCCGATAGTTTAGACCAGGCAGCATCGCATTCATGCATCAGAATGACAAACTCGGTCAGGTCATCGTTTTCGGTCAATTGGCTCACTTACGGATTTTTCAGTACTGCGAGAAGGACATCGGCAACCTTTTTCAGTGATTCTCCACTGCACTGTTCGGGCGTGTCATCCAGCGTGTGCCAAGGAGCATAGTCGAAGTCAATCAGATCAATCGCCTTCCAACCAATGCGCTGAAGCTCAAGATGGTCATCCATGATTTCATGCCCGGGAGCATTAATAAACTCCTTTATTCCCAGCTTAGCAGCAGCCCCAAAGACCCTGTCGTTGATATCTTTAGCTGCACGGTCACTGTTGTACTCGCGTCCAATTTGAAGGTCTTTGTCACCAATCATGTCGATGAGAATGGCGTACTCAGGCTTCCCAAGTACTGGATTCTTCGCGTAATACTTTGCGCCAAGGAACATGTCCTGAATACTCGGACCGTAATCTTCACCATCAAACAGAACAAACTGGACGCCAACATTGATACCGCTCGCCTTGAGTTGCCGGGCCACTTCAATGAGGACTGCGACGCCGCTTGCACCATCGTTTGCTCCAGGAATCGGCTTTCGCTTCTTGTCTGCTGAAATTTCCATATCGGCCGAAGGGCGTGTATCCCAGTGCGCACACAGCATGATTTGACGTTTCGCCGTGGGGTTATAGTGAGCGAGGATATTCGTCATCGGAACCCGCGCACCGCGCGCGACCATTGAGAAATCCTGACGCTTTGCGGGCGTTCCCAGGGCCTTTGCAAACTCGGCAATCGCCCAATCACGACACGCTGCAGCGCCAGGAGAGCCAGGGGTCCGCGGTCCGAATGCAACCTGCTTTTTTAGATCAGCGTAGGCACGTGCGGCATCAGATGGCCCTGTCGTTGCAGGAGGAGCAGTGACAGGTCCATCGGAAACTGTTTTTGCACCGCAGCCAACCAGAGCTATCACTACTGCCGTAATCATCCACTCTATTCGCATTCCAGGTACCTCATTGCCCGTTTATTTTGTAGGAAGGAACGACTGTACTGCTTCCTGTTTGCTTTCGAAAACATCCGATAATTGTAAGGTTTGTCGTACTGCGCACAGCCTGTTTGTCCCAAATTTGGAAATATCCCAGCTGACCATCAGCCAGCGGTTTTGGCATCGCAACCCGATATTGTTTTGTCGTATCCAGTCGCTTGCCACCCACGCTTACATTCATCAATCGAGCACGACCATCAGCTGTGACAGATACGGTTGTCGTCATACCTGCGGTAGACAACAGCCCACCGAATGCTTTCGGCACATGCGAAATCGACCTGATTATCGCGTTTTGTATTTGGATCCCAGTGAGTTCCATCACCACGATGGAGTCATCCTGTAATGGCGCGACACTTTGTGTGTCCGGCGTTATGTTCGCGGAAAAAGTAGCCGCCGGAACAAATGCTAAGTCAGACTTTGCATCCCGCCAAACGACATCTGCCAATGCCGCAACGACTGGCAACTCTTTCAGAGGAAGGTCAGTAGGTTTGTTTTGCCTAGGCATCAATGTCATCATTGGAATCATCCCCACTGGTACCTTTGCCCGCAATATAGCGGAGGTATGCAGTCATAAATGGCTCCAAGTAGCCATCCATGACCTTTTGGACGTCTCCAACACTCGCTTTTGTTCTAACATCTTTGACAAGTGTATAGGGTTGGAAAACATAAGAACGTATCTGTGATCCCCACTCGATGTTAAGCTGTGTCCCACGGATTGCAGCGAGTTTTGCTTCTTCCTGTCTAGCTTTCACTTCTGCAAGTTTGCCACGCAGCATTTGCATCGCGACTTCCTTGTTTTGCAGCTGTGATCGTTCGTTTTGACATTGAACGACCAAGCCAGTCGGAATGTGCGTGATACGCACCGCTGAGCTTGTCTTGTTGACGTGCTGTCCACCAGCTCCACTCGCACGGTATGTATCAAGACGGATGTCTTCTGCTCGGATTTCAACATCGGTGTCAGATTCAACCTGTGGCATCACTTCAACCGCTGCAAAGCTGGTTTGGCGTTTGCCATTTGCATTGAATGGACTAATCCGCACTAACCGATGTACGCCGTGCTCTGACTTCAGAAATCCATATGCGTTGCGCCCGGATATAAACACTGTTGCAAACGAAATACCGGCAACTTCGCCTGGAAGTTCCTCGTGGATTTCTGCCTTGAAGCCATTGTCTTCCGCCCAGCGCACGTACATTCGAAGCAGCATTGCCGCCCAGTCGCACGCTTCCGTACCACCGGCTCCCGGTTTGATTTCCAAAATTGCATCAACGGCATCGTAGGTGCCAGCGAGAAGCGTCTTGACCTCAAGGGCATCAAGCCCCGCAACGATGTCCTGTATCGCCCGGACAACTTCCGCTTCGTAGCTGTCTGGATCAGTATCCTCCTGGGCAAGCTCATAGAGAACCTGAACATCATCCACGCTTGATCGGAGGACATCGAAGGGATCCAAATCTGCCTTTGCCCCCGAGAGGCGCTGCATGAGCTTTTGGGCTGCGGCCGGGTCATCCCAGAGGGATGGTTCTGATGATTGCTGCTCTAACGCAGCTATTTCTTGACGACGCTTCGGAAGGTCAAAGATGCCTCCCGAGTTCATCAAGACGATTGCTTAGAGCTTCGATGTCGCGAAAGTGGTCTGCGAGCATTAACTAAACGTCCTGACTATGAGTAGCGGTGCCGGTTACGGGACCACCCATCAAAAGTCTACCATGGGCGATGGGCTGCACCTGACACAAAGGGGACTTCGGTCCAGTGCAACATACCCATGTGCGTGTCCAGCAACGGTACTTATCAAAGTCCGGAGACGATTTATAGACTTACCAACGGATTTTTTCCGGGAAAAACTCGGCAATCAGATCCTCATAAAAGGGCTTTAGTGCTTCTACATCAGGCTTGGAATCTGACTTTGAATAGAGATCAAATTCATTGAACTTCAACACCCAAGGCAACATCGCACGGTCATGATCGTTTTCAAACTGGCGATATGCACCCTCCCGATGCCACGGATAAAACGAGTGGTATCGCAGCATCGCAAGGCCCTCTGCAGGCAGATAGTCTTTTGCGACCTGATAGATATACTCGTCGTGTCCCCAGGAGAGATGAACGTTGTCAAAGCCACATCCACGTTCGTAAATGCCAAGCTCCGTCGAATACACAGCATCATCGTGGTCAGGGTTTAGTGCCAGATATTCACTGAAGACGACACGTTCGCTATGTCTGCACCCGACAGCAAAGGTATCCCCTACAACGGCCCATTGAGGTTCTCCCCACAGGCATAGAATTTTGCCAAGATCATGAATCAGGCCGGTTAGTATGAACCAGCGTGGAAGCCCTTGCTCTCGGATTCGCTCCGATGTTTGTAGGAGATGTTGTATTTGCGAGAGGTCGGTATCCGGATCCGAATCATCCACCAGCTGGTTGAGATACTCCATGGCTTCCCAGATTCCCATTTCCATCCGGTTTAGTCCAAGGTATTCAGCCTTTTTGCTTTTTACGAAGGCGAGCGTTTGACCGATGTGATTGATGCGGTAGAACTCCCGGACGCTTGGTCGTACCTCAGCAGCGTAATTTCGGAAGGCATCCTTCGGCTTATCTTTGTCGGTGAACATGCTCTCGCCGGCAACGGGATAACGCATCTTGAGATCAGCTTCCCAATCATCGAGGGATTGCAGCGGATTGTCGCTCATTTGGAAACTCCTTCACCATTGCTAAAATTGCGCCTTGGTGGATTACATCGGTAACGGTGATACATTATTGCCACGATGCAGCATCAGACAGCAACGGCAAAGCGTAAGAAAAAGCCAACCCAGTGGGGCCTGGCGGGAATTCTGCTATGTCTGAACATCGCCATTTACTATCTTCTGTTTGTTTGGCCGACTGGCCCTGCCGGGAGGAAATCGTCACCATCCCCCCGACCCGTTCATGCCAATGCAGATGTTGCAGTGCCCCTTGTTAACCGGTAACGGTTTGAGGAAGTCCAAAAGGTTGCTTCGGATGGTTACGCGCCTAGGCTAACCGCATCCGTTAGGCTGTTCGGCTGGGGAAGTTCCTGTGAACGACCGACTCTGACAAACGTCACCTTTACTGACGATGCACTAGGTTCGTGCGCGATACAAGGTCACTCCCTGAATGCTAACGACAAATGTCCGCCCCAAGAGCATTCATGAGGAGCTCAGCGGATGCCTCATTTGTCGCGAGCGGAACATTGTGGACATCACAGACTTTCATCAACGCCAAAATATCAGGCTCATGCGGATGCGCAGTTAGAGGATCTCGAAGAAAAATCACAGCGGCGACCGTACCCTCGGCTACCATCGCTCCAATCTGTAAATCGCCGCCCAGTGGTCCGGACAGGCAACGATGAACAGTCAGTCCCAGCTGATCTTCAAGCAACCCACCAGTCGTGCTTGTTGCCACAATTTCAAAACGGGACAGCACATTACGATGCTGCCCCGCGAACTGGACCATTTGGTCTTTGCGACCATTGTGGGCAACCAATGCGATGCGATGCGCTTGCCCGGTCGTCATTATGGCTGTGGTTTGAGTTGTGTAAACGCAATCACAGCGCTGATAATCACTGCGACAGCGCAAAGCGACACCACACCCGCGGGCCAAATCGCCTGTGTTTTGATGAACCCTGGAAGCATACGTGGCAGAGGCGCAATGGCGCCAATCAGGATTAACACCAGCCCGACCTTGGGATTCTTTGCCATGAGCAGTGCACCGGCAATAGCAAAGAGTCCTGTACCGAGGCCTGCGTACAGCGAGATCTTGGATTTGGAGGCGGCAGACAATCCGCCTCCAATCACAATCAAGCCATACAGGCCAGCAATAGCCTGCATTACCTGCGTATTCATTATGCTAGTTTCTCCGCGAGGTCGGTATTTTCCCATGGGAATGCGGAATGACCGAAGTGACCGTTACGGGCAGTATCACGGTAGATTGGCCGTCGCAAGTCAAGCATCCGGATGATTCCCGCTGGTGTCAGATCAACGGTTGCGTTGATCTTTGCGGCGATGTCGAGGTCCGTAAGTCCCTTAGCTGCCGTTCCCCAGGTATCCACGCGTACAGAGACTGGCTGTGCGACACCAATGGCGTATGCCAGCTGAATTTCGCATCGTGTCGCAAGACCGGCCTTGACCACATTCTTGGCAAGATACCGTGCAGCATATGCAGCAGAACGGTCAACCTTTGTAGGATCTTTTCCGGAGAATGCACCGCCACCATGACGCGCATAACCACCATAGGTGTCGACGATGATTTTTCGCCCGGTCAAGCCTGTATCTCCGTGCGGCCCACCGATTACAAAGAGGCCCGTGGGGTTAATATGCCGGATGATATCTCCGGTCACAAGGTGCTCAACTTCAGCAAGAACCGGAGCGAAGAGGTGCTCTTCCACCAATGCCTTGACATCTTCGAGGGACAGGTTTTCATCATGCTGGGTTGAAAACACCAGCGTGTCAATATGGTGAGGGCGACCCGATGCATCGTAGGCCATCGTGACCTGACTCTTTGCATCCGGGCGGAAGCCAAGACCAGGATTCGCGCGACGTACCTCCGCCTGACGGCGGGTAAGACGGTGAGCAATAGCGATTGGCAATGGCATGAGCTCTGGCGTCTCATCACAGGCATAGCCAAACATCATGCCCTGATCTCCCGCACCACCCGTGTCCACTCCCATCGCGATGTGCGCACTCTGTGCGTGGACATAGTTGCGAACTTCGACATCGGCAGCCGAGAACATGAGTGCCTTGTCGTCATAGCCGATGTCAGTAATCACAGCGCGTGCGATACGGTCGATTACATCCGAGTTCAGCTCGGCGCCTGTGGTGACTTCACCAGCAACGACACAGAGGTTCGTTGTGACCAACGTTTCGCAGGCGACCCGGCTCATCGGGTCTGCGGTCAGACAATGATCCAGAACGGCATCACTTACCGCATCTGCAACCTTATCCGGATGCCCTTCTCCTACGGATTCAGACGTAAACAACGAATACTCTGCCATACTCATCTCCTGTAACCGACATATCTTGGGTTAGCGGCTTGATCCCGGACCAATTTCATATATGTCGTTTTGCCAGTCCATCATACCGAACAATGGGTATCGGAAAACGTAGTTCATTGCTACGGGATGTGGCGCAATAAGGTGAATCTGTCCTGTTCCGACAAACGGAGGAAGCAAAACGTGTAGTTCATCGCCTACCATCATCGACAAGGCCATCCGACCATCAACGTAGACTGATGCACCCCGCCACCGGTCACTTAAAATAAATTTCACGATTCGGAGACGCTCAGAACCGCTCACTACATCCACACATATTTCGCGAATGGACTTTTCGGTGACTGTCGTGACCCTTAGCCCATCGAGGCTCAAAACACCGATATCCGCCCCGCGCCGCAACTTTCCGGATGGACGTTGTCCAAGAGGCGATAAGTAAGCATCCAGAAGATAGTCGGCCACAGTTTCCGAAGCCGAATCAGTGATCGTGGATTTTGTAGTTGAAATTGTAAAGGACCTGTTTTCGTCGAGGCGCTCAGGGCTCTGGCCACGTGGAATCATCGCTGTAAGGTTTGCAAACCTGCCAACGGCATCCCTTGAAAAGACCGACCAGGAGTGTGACAAAAATGCCACGGATGCGTCTTCCACCTCACCCGGAGTTAGACCACCATCGGGATTTTGTAACGCAATCGCAAGTGCAGCTGAGATATCCGAAACTTCGCGGGGGTCAGATGACTGGAATCCGTCATCAGACCGTCCAACACACCCCCATAACCAGTCCGTCCTGACTTGAACTGCCGCAACGAGTGCAGCAAGGGATGTTTTGAGATACGACCTGCTCGCTGCATCACCGACATGCACCGTGAACGCATGGTCTACCAGAACCACGCGCGCCAGTGAAGCAACGTCGTCTACTTCACGTTTTTCCACGTCATTGCCGCTTCGCGGTAACTGAAGGTGGACTCCCGTAATCGGTTCAGCTGTATCAAACAATGTAATTTTCGAACGCCGCACTCGATACGTGCGAATCAGATTCGATCTGACATCTGATGGCAACCGCTCTGCGGCTACCAGCCAGGGATAAAGCGTCCATAGGCTCTCCGCTGGCGCCATACCGGGAGGAGTCGCTTTGAGGCGCCCGCTCGGCGTCGCAATATCTTCCCCATAAATTGCGGTTGCTGGATGCTGTGGACGCAAAAGGGTCACACGGGATGTTTTTTCGGCGACATACGAATACGGTCCATAGCGGGTTCGAATTTCCGTACGTACCAAGGGTCCTGTAACACGCGCTGGAAAACCAGCTTGCAGTGCGAGCGACAAAATGGGTGAAATGGGCGCGTATGGCGTGTTCCAAGATTGTGTTGTTGTGATCTCTGTCGCAGAGAGCTCATTTGAGATGCCCTGTAGAACCGGAATTGGTGCATCTCCCCAATCCGAAACAGCCTTCCATGCGGCATTCAAAGATCCTACGGGCCGGAGACCAGTAGGTGTCGTAAATATGACTTCTCCAAGTGGCGTCGGTGACTCAACCGTCAAGCCATCGCCGGTGAACCAGGCCTTTGTCCCTTGGCTTCGGGGCACCTTGATCAGCAGTGGAACAGCCGGGTAGCGGTCTCCCGGGATGACCAACAGCCATCCCTGCTTTAGTCGTGTTGGATCAAGCCCAACGCGTGTAGGTTTTGACGCACGATTCGTGAATCTCAGGACAAGCTGCTTCCCAAAGGTTGCTGAAAATCCGGGGTAGACCAGTGTGTAGCGGATTTGACTGGGTGCCCCGGCACCACCGCCTTCAACGGCAAGTATTTTTTCAGTTGGATTGATCGATGTCACGACAGCCGAGAGTGCCGCTTTTGGATCTCCCCAGCGGATATTCAGTTCCGGGTTTGTGCCAAGCAGTGTAAATCCACGCGGATGTACATTCGTTGTGAGAAGCCCATCCTCATGAAACCTTCCAAAACGCCCGTACGCCTGATCGGCGAGCACTGGATTCAATATTTGAAGGGCAAGCACCAACAAGAAAACAACTTTTTTCACGATAGGCGCATTGTAGGTTATTCATGGGGCCATCGGTAAACGATGCACACGCTACACTACGTAATTGTGAAATACCGCTTCCGACACCAGGACCGTGCCCCATACATCGTCATACCGATGCGTGCAGGATCCGTTATCACTGCGCATCC
>CAZSGJ010000011.1:0-9111 GCA_964606305.1 uncultured Armatimonadia bacterium | reverse complement strand
GTGCCCCATACATCGTCATACCGATGCGTGCAGGATCCGTTATCACTGCGCATCCAAAAATGCCGGAAAAGTCAATTCCTCTTGCGACCGTGACATCCGCACGTAATACCGTTCGGTTAGCCCCCGGATTAACGTTCAGAGTCAGCAGGTTCACGAAGAGTTCTGTCAGTCTGAAGGCCGAGTCCTCCGGGCAATCACCCGATGCAATACAGATTGGTTCACAAGCCTTATTGGAAGATAGGGATTTCCCTACAATCATTACTGCTGACGCAGCAGGACTTCCGCTTGTGACGTCCGGCCTGATCCGCATTGGGATGCATGCCGAAGTCATCACTGTTCAAAGCGCATCAGGAGAGAAACTGATGGCGCTGCGTATAGACATCTCACTTCCAGTCACCGATGACACGGCAATCGTGTTTGAAAACATCCGGGGTGGCACGATTACCCTGAGAAAGGATAACCGGCCTGACCGAGTGATCGGCAAAGTGATACGGGAGGCAACCGGCACAGGCAGAATAGATGGAACGGAAAATCTGGGAAACGGTACAGTTGCCGAGGCAGGACAATCATTTGTTGTGCTCTCATCGTCGCAGGAAGCAGCTGCTCCCCGTAATCCGTTTTCGGAACGCCGCGGTGGCCTGCAAATTACGTCCCAAACCAATATTCACCCTTATTCAGTTGTCATGAAGGATCCCCTTCCGATCGCAGTGCTGAACGGCTTTGCATTTGGCGGTAAGTCGCACATCGCTGATGTTCAACGCGAAAATGGAGATTGGGAACGCTTTCCATCGGTTGTCGGGCACCGCGCAGACACCTTTGTTCGCCCACATGCCAAAGGAAAGGTCATCGCCATTCGTATCCGACCGACAAATGTCTCATCCACTGGTCAAGCGATTCAGGCAGTAGCAGTTCAGTTTGACAAGGCTGCACTGACGGATGCAAATAAACGGAAGGTCCCCGTCATCAGCGGAATGCATACTCTGCGGATTTCCCCGACAGATCCCGGGCGTGTTGCATCACTTAAGATCAGAATTTCGGATTTGCTTTTCGTAATGAATGTGAAGCCATTTTCGAGGACGTGGGATACGACATCCCTACCGGATGGTCTTCACTCGGTTAATGTCGAACTTCTCGACGAGACGGGCGCATTGATAACGACTACGCGACAGGAAGTCTATGTACGAAATCGTGTCCTGTCTACGGAGCTCTCCTCGTGCCAGTGGTAGTTCCACCGGCACCGATACTCCCGCCATTTCGGGCTACATGGTCGGGAATGTCGACAAAGGATACGCTTGCAGAGCTTCGGGATGCCAAAATCCAGTGGGGTGCTCTCGGGATTTCGGCGACCAGCGTATTGGTCAAACCATCCATTACCAACCCATCTAACCTTAGAATCACGGACGGCTTTCGTGCGGAGCGCGGCGGAGACAAGCTGATTGGTAAATCCATTTCATTCGATGTCGCGACGCAGGTTCTTACCGGTGAGGCGGTATCGATTCGTCATGATGTCTTTCGGATTGACACAGGAAGTTTTATCCGCAGCCCATCAGGGATGACACTGACTGATGTCGTTGTTGTTGATAATGCACCTGACCAGAGCAGCACTCTTTCGATTTCAGCGTCAAAACTTTCCTACAATGCGACATCCGGACAATGGAACATTCAAAATCTTGGGCTTGGTCTTTATCGTGCCCATCTGCTGACGGTACCCAGCGTTCGCTTTCAGACTGGAAGCAACGCATCGGCTAGTCGGGCAACGCGATTTCAACTACCTGTGTCCATGCGGCAATCAGGAATTTCGGGTCCGGTTGCAACACTTGCTTATTCTGCGCAGCCGGCACCGGGCGTCGGTGCAGCACTGGTTTATGAACAAACGGCGAAGCGTGGCGATGCGTCATCTGTTGCACTCTCGTATGAGGTGGCTAATCAGCGAAAGAGACTGATGCCACAGCCTAAACAGGAAGCCGAAGGACCTCCTTTAGGGGATGCTGCATCGATACTGGCGGAGCCGTCACCCTCAAAGCGTGACGTCGCTCCGCGCCTGCAGCTGCCAGCCGTTATGGGACCCTCCATTGGCGCTATTGGCACGACCGCTGTGTCCGTGAACATTGCACAACGTCAGGAAATTAACAGGCGCTACAAAACCGTCCTCGTTGACAACAAGCCTTTAGTCGCACTGAGTTCATCCTGGGTCATGGGATCATCTGCGCTAGAAGCACACATTGAATCTGGCGATCGGGCTGAGACAGACTTGCAAACAACAGTGTCGTCCTACAGGACGATGTCATCTGTACGTTTTCGCTCAACCGTTCCTGTGTTGAATCACCCCCTTCCGGTGGAACTACAATCGGTGCATGTAAGTGCAAGCGAAACCTATCGGTATACACAGCTTTCTACAGAGCTGATTCCGCGCAGATTTGGCGCCCGTTTTGCTGCGGCACTATCAGTACGCGACATTAGTGGTCGTGCAACGTATTACTCGGATGTTCTTGAGGCTCCCTCTGAACTCCAGCTACGTTTGAATACTCCTGTTTCCGGTTGGCAGATTGCTCTCGGATCGCGCCTCGACCTGACATCGAATCACTTCTTTGATACTGAGGTTGCTGTGGCGGCTCCAGGAAAGGTCATCCGTCCGGAATTCCGCTATCGAACGCGCGGTAATCAGTTTGCCATCAATATCGCAATGCCGTTTTTCTCTCTCTGATATCCGCAGGAATGCACCATCAGTAAGTAGAAATACCTGCCTATGGAACGACGATCATTTTTGACGAGTGCGGCCACCGGCTTTGCGCTCACCACCCTCCCTGATTGGTTTTCTGCGCGCGCTGAAGCAGCAGAGGCAGAGGCGCAAGCGGCTCGCCCACGCCGTGTCGCAGCGAACGATAAGATTCGCATCGGCTTAATTGGAGCCGGTGGGAGCAAAGGCGGCTTTCGTCAGGGACTTGGCGATGCAAGAAACATCGCAAGCCGACCAGGTGTCGAGTGTGTTGCCGTTTGTGATGTAGACCTGAAGCACCTTCAGGAAGCATCCGAGGTCTTTGAAGGATCGAAAAAGTACGTCGACTTCCGCTACCTGCTGGACCGCAGTGACATTGATGCTGTGGTTATCGGGACACCTGATCACTGGCATGCTGTCATTGCCGGTATGGCAATCCGTAAGGGCAAGGACGTTTACTGCGAAAAGCCGATGACCCTGACGATTGGTGAAGGTCAGCAGCTTGTCAAGATTGCAAAGGACAATGGTACTGTTTGGCAAACAGGCTCCCAGCAGCGCTCAGATGCGCGCTTCCGCCTCGCGTGTGAGCTGGTGCGCAATGGTCGTATCGGTCAGGTTCGTAAAGTCACAGCGCATTTACCTGGTGGAAGCCGGGGAACGAACTTCCAGGTAACCGATGCACCGGATGATTTCCTTTTCGATATGTGGCTTGGCCCTGCACCTGAAACCCCATACATCAAAGAGCGAACCCACGGGTCTTTCCGCCATTGGTTTGATTACTCTGGCGGCATGATGACCGACTGGGGTGCACACCACCTGGACATCTCCCAATGGGGTCTTGGAATGGACAAGTCCGGTCCGGTCAAGATCAAGTCGACGGGTACCGCACAGCCAGTAGATCCTGATAAGCGATCCTTTGAAGCATTCCTTGAGTATCAGGTCACGTACACCTATGCCAATGGTGTAGAGCTTATTGCGACTGACAAGGGCGAGAACGGCGTTACGTTTGAGGGCGAGGATGGTCGGTGGATCTTTGTATCGCGTGGTCGAATCGCAGCCAGCGATCCAAAGCTCCTGACAGATCCATTGCCGGAGAAGGCTGAGCGCTTGTATGTTTCGGATAACCATGCACAGAACTTTGTGGATGGCATCCGTTCACGTAAGCAGCCAATCTGTAATGTCGAAGTGGGTCATCGCTCCGCATCCGTTTGCCACCTGGGCAACATCTCACTTCGCCTTGGTGGCCGTGAGCTGAACTGGGATCCCAAGAAGGAAACCTTCAAGGATGATGCAGAAGCGAACGGGATGATCAACCGCAAGATGCGCGGAGGATGGACCATCTAGGCGACATGAAGGTTTGTATAAACACTTCAACCATACGCGGGCGGGGCTTGTCCCTGCCCGTTTTGGCATCTATGGTTGCCCGTGCAGGTTGGCAGGGCATTGAGCCCTGGATTGCTGAGCTCGAAGCGGTTGATAAACAGCCAGGTGCATTAGAACAGCTTGCTCATCAGATGAGTGACCTGGGTCTGGCGATGCCAAGTGCGATTGGCTTCTCTCAATGGATTGTGGACGACCCGGCACAGCGGAAGGCAGGTCTTGAGGATGCCCGCCGGTGCATGCGCCTTGTAAAGCGTGCCGGTGGAAAACGCATTGCAGCAGCCAGTATCGGGGCCCACACGCCAGAGAGCCGGGTCATTCCAAACGATGTCATTGCTGAGCGATTCGCTTCACTCGCGGCGATTGGTCGTGAGGAAGGCGTTGAACCTGAACTTGAGCTGTGGGGCTTTTCGAGAAACTTAAAGCGGCTTGATACTGTCAAGCAGGTTTACAGAATAGCATCCGCTCCAGGATCATCCATGCTTCTCGATACCTATCACCTCTACAAGGGTGAATCTGATCTCTCAGACCTATCTGACATCAAAGCAACGGAGTTGGGTGTCTTTCATATCAACGATTATCCTGCCATGGCGCCTACGGAAATTGCTGACAAGGACCGTGTCTTTCCAATGGATGGCATCGCGCCCGGTGCACAGATTATTCGTCAGTTGAAGAAGTCTGGATGGAACGGTTACGTAAGCCTTGAGCTGTTCAACCCAGAATATGACCAGCTTCCGATCGAACTCGTCATCAGGACAGGGCTGGAAAAGACAAAGACGCTGCTGGCAGCCTCGAAATGAAAAATCCCTCAGCGTTCGCTGAGGGATGATTCCCGGACAAGGATTCGAACCTCGGTTTTCAGGGCCAGAACCTGACGTGCTGCCGCTGCACCATCCGGGAGTGCGCAAGAATCCTATCGTGTGCCGTTGAACAAAGCAAGGTTTTCACGCAGTTAGGTTCTATAATGGCGATGATGCCTCAGGAGCATCTATGATCATGGCCGACGCAAATCTGTTTACAATCGAGCTGTCAGGTCGCAGTGAGCACGTCAGTGCAGTGCGACGCGCGATGCGCATTCTGGCAAAAGAAGAGGGATTATCCCCCGATGCGGGCGATGACCTGTGTTTGGCTGTCGGAGAAGCCTGTTCCAATGCCGTTGAGCATGGAGAACCTGACTGCAGGATTCAGGTTCGTGCCCGTCGAAGCGGTCGTGATGTGATCATTGATGTTGACAGTGCGGGAGAATATGTCCCATCAAGCGCAGCAACCATGCCGGAGACAGATGCTGAGGGTGGTCGCGGACGTGCATTGATGCACGCTCTCACGGATCGGGTTGAGTATCTGACACAACCTGGTCGGACAATCGTGCGATTGGTTAAGCGAATATTCTAAAGACGCTCTACCGGATGTCCGATAGTATTTGATACTTCACGCAGTCAGGGAATCACGGGTACATACGATGGAAGAAGATCCACTTAAGCTTTGGCAACACATCCATGGAGCATCCGTACACTTCCCTCTGGCGATGGCAATCTGTGCCCTCGTAGCACGGATCGCACCGACGAGAATCCTGGCTGAACACCGCGAAAGTTTCATTCGCCTCTGTGTCATCGCGGGTGCCCTGATCAGTATTCCTGCTGTTATCAGTGGTCTGGCGGCGATGAATGGCTGGTTTGGGATCGAACCCTGGACAGCCGGGAGATTAGTGGGACACCGAAATAGTGCCCTTGTGGGGAGCATTCTTCTCATCATGCTCGCACAGCTGCAGGTCATCGTAAAAGAACCACCGCGCTGGTTGACAACGCTGATTCTAGTCGTTAGTGCCCTGGCGATGGGCTATGCAGGTTTTCTTGGCGGTTATGTCGCACGGGGATACTAGTTCGTGGACTGGCGCGGCAAGCCGGTCTTATTAGGTATCGGCGTCAGTCTCATACTCATTGGCGCCTTCGTATCTCTACGAAAACCGCCTCCCCCAGCATCCGAGTTAGTTTCCCGCCAGACGGAAAACATCGTGCGTGCCTTCAACCGAGCGGACAACCGTGACCTCCTCAACATCGTTTCCTCCGACTTTTCCGCAAATGGTTGGACAAAGGCTAGGCTTCAGCTTGCGTTGTTACGGTGGAAACGTCAGGGAATCCAGGCCACCATACAGCAAACCAGTATTGCACAATCAATCAATAGAGAAATCACCGTGACCGCCAGCATTCAAGCCCGCGACTCGCGAACGCAGGAAGGTGTTTGGTCTGCGCCGGAAGCGGTACTTACCTTCAGGCTTGAACGGCCAACGCCTGATATCCCGTTTCTTCCTGGTACATGGCGACTTGTATCGGTATCAGGAGCTTCATTACCGGATGCTGCCATCAGTGATTAAACGCAAACACCGCGATGCAGGCATCACGGTGTTTCATAACTAACAGCTGATGAGCTGACTAATCTTCGTCGGTGTCGTCATCCAATAACGAGACAACGACATCATCATCGCCCTCACCGCCATCGACATCTTCACCGGCATCTTCTTCATCCTGAAGCTCATCGAGACTGATATCGCCTTCTTCGTCATCCACAGCCTTCACAGGCTCATCTGGAGGAAGGACATCAGCATGGACATCGGAGTTCTTACGGCCCTTATCGGACACAAAGCGAACCTTGACGTCCGAGTACCAACCAGGGACATTCTGCATCGGTTCGTTAGTGACTGAGCAGCGGACGACCTTTACAGCGCCTTCTTCAATAGAGACTTCCTTAGCCATTATCCATTCTTTCCTTCCGCAGAGCTGACGGACGAAACGCCCGACTTACTCAGCGCTCTTCCTTTTTTCAGGTAACACCGGGGTAGGTGTCAACCACGCATTGATGAACATCAAGCCGCCGGTTACGAGGTACAGTGCCGGCTCATAGCCAAGCGCTGCCCTGCCCGGATCGAACACAAACTTGCCTTTGAATACAAATCCACAAATCCCAAGCCCCAGCATGAGGATGCCAAGAATATTGAATGAGTTCCACCAGCGGACTTTTATGTTCTGCATACTAGATATCCCAACTGACGATGCTACCACGGGTAGCAGGTTTTTGTAGCACTGAACCAGACTACGTTAGTGCGGTGCGGTGCTGTTCCCGATCATATTCCAAGCGCTATGCGTGCCTGAACGAGCTGATGGTCGATGCTGGAACGTGCCGTTCCGCCATATGATGTCCGGGCGTTTGCGCTGGCCGTCGGCGTAATGGCATCCAGAGCTCTCACAGTGAAGCGACTATCGTAAGCCTTCAAGTCATCGATTGTCAGGTCTTCCAGTCCAACTCCGGCATCGATACTTCCTCGAACAACGCGTCCGACTATCTCATGTGCTTCCCGGAATGGAACTCCATCCACTGCAAGCGCATCTGCGAGGTCAGTCGCCGTAGAAAAATCGCCATGCATCGATGCAAGCATACGTTCCTTCTTAAACTTTGCATCTGCAAGCATCCGCTGCATCAACGTTACACACAGTTCGGTAGTTTCGACGGCATCGAAGAGCGGTTCTTTATCTTCCTGGAGGTCTTTGTTGTATGCAAGCACCAAACCCTTCATTAATGTCAAAAGCGTAACAAGGTCACCATACACACGCCCGCTCTTGCCACGAATAAGCTCGGCAACATCGGGGTTCTTCTTCTGTGGCATGATACTCGAACCGGTTGTCACGGCATCCGAGAGCTCAATGAAGCCAAACTCAGGTGACATCCAGAGAACGATTTCTTCCGCAAAGCGCGAGAGGTGCATCATGGTGATGCTACATGCTGCCGTGACCTCAATC
Source organism: uncultured Armatimonadia bacterium (assembly GCA_964606305.1). Lineage (GTDB taxonomy): Bacteria > Armatimonadota > Armatimonadia > Armatimonadales > Armatimonadaceae > CAIRTT01. The sequence continues at coordinate 1,224 of CAZSGJ010000011.1, read as the reverse complement.
GCAAAGTCCCGGTCCCCCACGGCATCCATGGAGTTCTCAATAACACCATCAAAGCTGAGCTCTTCTGCGACCATATGACGGTTCAGCGGATAAGGCGTACCGGCAAGCGCGCCAGCGCCAAGCGGCAGAAGATTCATACGGCGACGGGCATCCGTCACCCGGGATTCATCACGGCCAAGCATCCAGAAGTATGCCAGGAGGTGATGTGCCAAATACACAGGCTGAGCGTGTTGATGATGCGTTCTACCGGGCAAAATGGCATCCGGGTTGGCCTCTGCAAGTTCAACGAGCTGCTTCCGCAGGCCGTGTAATGCACCAGCCAACGTATCACATCTGCCACGAAGCCAAAGGCGGATATCGGTAGCGACCTGGTCGTTACGGCTTCTGCCAGTATGCAACTTTCCAGCGACTGCAGGACCGAGCCGCTCGCGCAGCAGCTGCTCAACGGCAGAGTGAATGTCTTCAGCATCCGGAGGCAGTTCTGCCTTACCAGCATCGATGTCATCCCTAAGTGACTCAAGTCCAGCAACCAACGCATCTGCATCCACCGCAGGAATAATTCCCTGAACACCAAGCATCCGCGCATGTGCGATAGAACCGGTGATGTCCTCACGCCACATTTTTCGGTCAAATGGCAGGGATTGGTTAAACTGCCAAACCAGTGCATCTGTGGGTGTGTCAAACCGTCCGCCCCAAAGTGCCATCAGATTGCAGCTCCGTTTGGATTGACAGGTGCCTTTAGCACGACGACCAAATCGGCTCCAGCCAAGGTTTCGTAAACTTCGCCGGCCTCTTCGTATTGGTCAACATAGGCATCCCCTGGATTGACAGCCACAACTGTCCAGCCTTGGGAGATCTTGAAGTTGACTTCTTCGGTACCGAAGAATGTCAGCGTTTCATCTTCAACGCGGAGGCCTACCCGTACTTCTGGCGCAGATCCAGCGGCTTTCTTTGTGCTCACGACTTCCCACCTTCCTGCTCACCGAGGAGTGCCCGGATACCATCGGCTGGCAATGCCCCCATTTGGGAATAAACAGCCAACTTTTGGCGTGAATCAGCGATATCAAGATTTCGCATTTGTAGCTGGCCGATACGGTCCAGTGGGCTAAATGGGGCATCTTCAACCTTTTCCATGCTGAGTCGCTCAGGCTGATAGGTCAGTTCAGGGCCGGTTGTATCGAGAATGGAGTAGTCATCACCGCGGCGAAGCTCGAGGACCACCGT
>CAZSGJ010000010.1:5883-54120 GCA_964606305.1 uncultured Armatimonadia bacterium | reverse complement strand
GACGTTCAGCGTTCCGATTGCGTGCAGCGATGCGCCGGACGACGTCTGCTCCTGCTCCCGCCCCCGAACGATTCAATGTCATTCTGGGGATAGCCGTAACGTTCGCGCTGACCGCGTTGCTGTGTGTCCATCTTCTCCCAAACCGTACCAATCTCAAACTTGGGGAAACGGCATCGGCCGATATCGTTGCACAGCGAACAGTGCGCTACGAAGACTCTGAGCTTACCAGCAGGCTTAGACGCGAAGCAGCCGAAGGGGTGGACGATGTCTTTGTCGTTCAGTCGGATGCCGCCCGGCAGGCTGATGAAGCCCTCCAGGCTGTGTTTAGCATTGTCGACACTACGGACAGAGACAGTGAAAAAGTCATCGTAAACGATGTTGAGCGCGCGACGGGGTTATTGCTTTCCTACAAAAAAGTTCTCGAACCCTTACTCTCAGCCAACAGCACAGATCGCGAAACCGCATTACGTGTCTCAGCAACCGTGATCAACCGTGTAATGACCACACCGATACGGGACACTCGGGATGACATTGCCGTTGCAAAGCGTGATGCAGCCGCAGCCATTGCGATTGATACGCTGCCCGAACAGCTCCGAATGCCCGTCCGTACGATTTTGCAGGGACTCGTTACGCCTAACCGAATCCTTGATCGAAGCGAGACCATGCGTCGCAAGGCCGATGCGCAATCCCGCGTGCCACGGCAATATCGGCGTGTTGCCGCTGGCCAAGCCGTCATCAGAAGTGGCGAGCGCGTAACACAAACGCATCTTGATGCCTTCAGTGCACTTGGTCTTCGTTCCGCATCCCTGGATGCCAGCGCGATTTCAACCGTATTCCTGCTTGTCAGCGGAATGGTTCTCCTCGTCAGCGCATTTGCGCGACAGTATGCCCGTGAAATTTGGTCTAGAAAAAACCTCAAGGTCCTCACCGCCATTGTTGTCACCATCGCGGTCGCGGGAATCAAAATCGGTTCATCTCTTCTTGGTCTACCCTTCTCAGGAGTCCACTTCGGTTATCTCGGGATGATGTGCGTGGCATCTGCCGGGATGGTCCTTGCGGTTCTTGTCTGCCCAAACATCGCGACCCTCGTCGTGGCACTCCTCGCAACTGCAGCGGGTCTCATTCTGAACAACGAGCTCCGCTTTACCATCGTCACGCTCGGATCATCATTAGTTGGAATCGTTGCTGTCTCAACGCTTCGGAATCGAACCGATCTCCTCCGCAGCGGTATTCTCCTTGCCGTGTCGAATGCGCTCCTCATTGTGCTTGCCGGGCTTATCGAAGGCGACACTCTACAGGAGCAGGTCACGGGAATCCTCTGGGGTGTCGTTGCAGGTGGCGTGGCATTGATGCTCTTCTACCTCGGAGTTGCCGTCTTTGAACGCATCTTCGGCGTCACAACACACTTACGCCTGCTCGAGCTGGCAGATCCTGCTACACCGTTGCTGCAAGAGTTTAGGATGCACGTGCCCGGAACATATGCACACTCACTGATGGTAGCAAATCTTGCTAGCGGTGCCGCCGAGGCTATCGGCGCGGATGCACTTCTAACCCGCGTAGCAGCCTATTACCATGACCTTGGAAAGATGAGCCGACCAGAGTTCTTCATTGAGAACCAAACCGGTGAAAACATCCATGAAACTCTGAACCCAAGCCTTTCGGCGGTAGTCCTCGCATCACATGTCAAAGACGGCATGGAAATGGCACGAGTCGCCGGCATTCCTGCAAAAGTCATCGATGTGATGTCGCAACACCACGGGACATCTGTCATGAAATATTTCTATCATCAGGCAACCGATGGCGTCCCGGATCGCCTTCTAGAGGCCCAGTTTCGCTACCCAGGTCCCAAACCGCAATCAAAGGAAGCCGCAATTCTGATGCTTGCCGATACCGTTGAGGCAGCAAGTCGTGTGCTTCAACAGGCAACCCCGCAAAAACTCGCTGAGTTCGTACAGCGGATGATTGAGGACAAGCTTGCGGATGGACAGCTCGAAGAGAGTGACCTTACGTTACGGGAACTCAAGACGATTGAGACCGTATTCATCCATATTCTGAGTGGAACGATGCACGGACGAATTCGCTACCCGGAACAAGATCAGGCTGATGCTGCGATGGAAAATTCTCGTGAGGCGCGGGGTGATGATGACCGCTGACTCCGATAAACAGATTCACCCGAATCCTACACTTCTTGACTGGCTGGTGATGGCGTGACGGTCGATTATGGGAATCCAGACGTCGTTGATTCCGCAATGCGTGACCGTGTATCCGCAACTCTGCACCGCTTACTGGATGCTCCAGATCTCTTTCCTATCCAGCGTATCCTCCGTCCAACACCAGAGTTCTTTGATGCTTCCGAAGTGACAATCGTCTTTGTAGATGACAATGAAATCAAGAAACTGAACCAGGCTTGGAGAGGTAAGGAGACAGCAACCGATGTGCTATCCTGGCCGGCTGTCAATGTAGATGAGCCTTTAGAACCGTTTCTTGGTGACATCGCTATCTCGCTCGATACTGCGGGCCGACAGGCTGCATCACGATCCTGGAGTCTGCTGGATGAAATTTGCCTGCTTGCCGTTCACGGATTCTTGCACCTAATTGGCCACGATGATGACGAGGACGAGGATGCGGCGCGGATGCGCGTGTTGGAACGCTTTGCGGTCGGCAAGCCATTGACGCTAGATGGGGATGCCAATGCCGAGGCATGACCCGGCACCGTACGACAAGCTGGCATCGTCCGCAAGGCGGAATCTGCGAGCGAGCGTCTGGAGACCAAAGCATCCACGGGACAGCTTTCGGCACGCAGTCGAAGGCCTTGGTCACGCGTTTCGTACACAACGGAACATGCGCTTTCACATCGCCGCCTTTCTGGTGCTGTTTCTCGCCGCATTGATTCTCCGCATTCCCCGTCTCGAGATGATCGCACTTGTCGTGTGTTTCTCGAGTGTCTTGTTTGCTGAAATGATGAACACAGCGATTGAAGCCACCGTGGACATGATCACAGACCGTTATCACCCAGCTGCAAAGTATGTCAAAGACCTTGCAGCAGGTGCAGTGCTTGTCACGGCGACCGCCGCAGCTGTCATCGGATCAATCATCTTCCTCGGTGCCTTAAACATTGATGTCATGCAGCGCCGCATGGTGTTCCCAACAACTTTCCCAGTGGTACTTGGTGGCTACCTTCTGGTGATGGTTATCGTACTCATCGGAAAAACGTTGGCTGGTCGTGGAAGCGTCATGCAGGGCGGGGCCATTTCCGGTCATTCCGCAACTGCGTTCTTTGTCGCCACGGTAATTGCTGTTTCGTTTCCAGACATTTGGATTATCGCAGGCGCATATGCACTCGCAGCACTCGTGGCCCAGAGCCGCGTTGAAGGTCAGATTCATTCGCTTAGAGAAGTAGTCATCGGTGGTGTGGTGGCAACCTTGATTGGCATACTAATCGTTGGGGCACCAAAGTGGCTTGGTACACGTCTCGATTGGATAGAGACGATATGGCAAGGAGTTCTTACCCGTGTTAGATGAGTCAGTTCAACAGATTGCCTGGTTAGGCGGTGGAATCATCGCATCGCTGCTGCTTGGCGGATGCTATACGCTGGGTGACACTGCGCTTATCACCGTACGGGCATCCAGAATTGAACAACTATGTAATGAAGGTAAGCGACGGGCATTTCTAGTTCGAAAACTAATCGCAGAACCAGCAGCACATGTAGCTGCTGCACAGGTTGGACTGTCACTGTTTGGATTTGCATCCGCCGCACTCTCAGCAATCGCTGGTCTGGAGTTCGCTGACCTCACATCCGGCGGGAACCCCCCTTTTGAAAAACGAGTCGCGTATGCCATTCTGGTCGTGATGTTTACGGCTTTTCTCAACCTTGTGTTCGCAGGTCTCGTACCCAAGGCTTTAGCGCTGTCATCACCGACCAATTGGTCTATCCGTATGGCGCCATTCATTGTTCTTTCATCCAAGGTTTTTGTCGTCCTTTCAGGAATAGCCCTCTGGGCAGCTGGCGTTCTGACAAAGCCACTGGGAATTGTTGCCAGATACGAACCGCCCTTTATCACACGGGATGAGCTGGAACAGATTGTCGGTGAAACCGGAAAGAGCGGAGCAATCGATGATGCGGAAGCCGAAATCATCACCCGCGTCTTTACGCTGTCGGAGCATGACGCACGCACCGTGATGACACCCCGGCCCGATGTAAGTGCCATACCGGTAACCGCAAGTCTCTCAGATGCGCTGACTGCGATTGTTGGAAGCGGACACACCCGCATTCCTGTCTACGATGGCACCATTGACAATGTCGTCGGGATTCTTCACGCAAAGGACTTGTTAAAGATCCTCGCAGAGCACGTCGAAGCGGAGCGCTATGTTCCTGACTTTCATCTACGAAGAATTCTGCGCCCGGCAGTCTTCGTTCTGGAATCAAACCCTGTTCCGGAGCTTCTGACAAGCATGCGTCGAAATCAGCAGCAGATAGCGATTGTTCAGGATGAGTTTGCCGGGACAGAAGGTATCGTCACGATTGAAGACTTGCTCGAAGAAATCGTGGGGGATATCCGCGATGAGCATGATGTCGATGAGCCCGCATTTGATGTGGATGCATCCGGGAAGACTGTATTAGATGGCCGGATGCCGATTGACTTGTTCAATGAGCGGTTTTCGGTGTCGCTTCCGGATGATGACTACAACACGGTGGGTGGGTATGTTTTTGGAGCCATTGGTCGAGAGTTGACACCGGGCGATTCTGTAGACATTGATGGAATACGGATCATCATTCTGGAATCATCCGGCCGTACGACCACACTACGTGTTGAACCCTTGGAATCCTAATCAAGGGGCTCGGGACGCCATAAAAACAGCCCCCACTGAAGATTCACTCCAGTGGGGGCTGTTACTTATTTCTTGCTTTTAGCCAACAGCTCTTTGATAGCCCGCTCAAGCTGCGGATCACGTCCCGCAAGATAGTCTTCAGCCGGCCAGTCGACATCAATGTCTGGCTTTTCTCCGACGTTCTCCATTGGGCTGCCATCCTTGCGGTATGTCCCGGCACCGGGCATGCGTGCACTGGTGCCATCGATGAGCGGCAATCCCCATGTCCAAATGACATACCCTGGTGTTGGTTTACCAATCAACGTGGCAAGACCCGTCGCACGCATCCCATAGGGAAACATTTCTGCATTTGAGAACGAGTTCTCGCCCATGAGGACGACGATTGGTATTTTGGGGAATGTCCTTGCCGCCCAATCCGGAGGACCCGACTTTGGGTCTCCGTCCCGAGGCACATAGGTGCTGTATGGTTTGTTTCCAAGCCAGCTGATCAACCTGTCACCGATGTTTCCGCCACCGTTCTCACGGACATCAATGACCATGGCCTCTTTTCCTTCGGCCCAACTGAAGAACTCTTTTTCAAAGATGTTCTGGTTTTCGCCACCCATGCCTGCAATGTGGACGTATCCGATTTTTCCACCAGACGCAGCTTCGACCTGTTTGCGCCGTGTATCGATACGATTTCGGTAGTTTAACGCGCTCCATTCACCCGATGACAATGGCCGGAATGTTACGGTTCGTGCTCCATCGCGTGATGGTTTACTGTTTACCAGCAGAGAGATATCACGGTCGCCTCGGTCTAAGAGCAGGTCCCAGAGATTTTCATCTACAGAGCAGTCCTTGCCATCGATTGCAACGATGAACTCACCAGGGCTGAGCTTGGTCTTTGCATAGCTCCCCGGCGTACGTGGAGGAACCGAACGAATCTTGATTCCCGGGCCATCGTAAGTTTCATCAAAAGTCACACCAAGGTGTTTGACCGAAGTGTTCGGAATCGGGGACGGTGCAGGACCAACCTCGGCATGGCTTGCCTCTAGCTCACCAACCATCATGTTCAGAATCGTGGCGAACTCTTCGCGCGTACCTACGCCGCTCAGAAGCGGTCGATATGCATCGCGTAGCGCCACCCAGTCACGACCATGGAAATTAGGATCGTAGAATCGCGTCTGGTAGGATCGCCAAAACTGCGTAAATGCGACAGAACGTAGCTGATTGATGTCCGTCTCACCACTTGCGGTGAATGTCACCAATGGCTGCGGTGTTCCCGGTGCGATGCCCTTCAGCGCAACGATGGACCCTCCTCGGAGGAAGGTGCCCGATTTTTCATCCGATGCAACGCGGAGCATACTTACACCGCCGCCGGAGGTTACTTTCGTGACATTCTTACCATCAAATGCACAGGTTGTGATATCGCCATTGCCAATGAACAGGACCCTGCCATCTTTTAGAACATGGATGTCTGATGCCTGCCCCGCAACAATCTGTCGGATTCGCGTGTGGATGTCTGTAAAGTCGATATCCACTTTGACATTGTCAAGCTTACCGATGGATGTATCGCCGTCATCCGCGCGGACATCCACCGGCTGTAATGGCAGAGCATAGAGACCATCACCATCGCGGTTACTGGAGAAAAACAGATACCGGCCATCCGGTGACCATGCCATTTGTCCGTGAAAACTTGCAAGCCGGGTAACGTTTTCTGCTGGCTTACTGGCGTCTATGGGGGCTAGGTAGATATCCGGTGTCCCGGTAATCGTCGACTCCCGTGAAAAGGCTACATAGCTTCCATCCGGAGAAAAGCTGAAGAACCCCTGGTGCGCCGTCGGTACTGCGATGAGTTTCTTTGCATCGCTACCATCAAGGAGTACCGTGTAGAGTCCAGCAACGTCTCGTGTTCCACCGACCCAGAAAGCAATCCGCTTGCCATCCGGAGTGAGCTTTGGCGCCGTGACAGCCTCAGGCTTAGTCCAGAGTGGAGTGACCCGCTTGGATGCGACATCAACGGAATAGAGCTTGTCATTGCCATCCCGGTCAGAAACAAATACGATCTGCTTGCCATCCGGAGTCCAAACGAAGTCTCGGTCGTATCCAATCCAGTCGGTGATGCGCTCTGCCAAATCCGCATTTCGTCCCTTGGCTTTATCGATCGGTGCGACCCAGATATCGTTGTTTACGAGAAAGGCGACCTGTTTACCGTCCGGACTTGGCTCCTGCTCAGCGGCTTGATTGTTACTGATACTCCAGCGGCTGACAGGATTGACTTTGTCATCCGCAGTACCCGCGACGAGGACTAACTTCTTTGGTGCCCCGCCAGCAGCCGGACGGATATAGATGTCCGTTCCGTGGGCAAATGCGATATCACCAGTGGTTGCTGCGATGGAAGGATAGCGGACGCTGCCACCGATGAATGCCGTAAGCCGCTGGGGATTGCCGCCATTAATTGGAATGCTCCATACATTCGGAGTTTTGTCCGCATTGTCCGTCCACTTGAGGGGTGGCTTTCCAAACCACTGTGCATTTGGAGTCTCTTCACCGGTGGTGACGCAAATGATGGATTTACCATCGGCTGTAGGGCGCGGCCAAAGGTACTGCTGCTCGCCATTGGTAATCGGAGTCCGCTTTTTTGCCACACTGTCGTACCGCCAAATCTGGCTGGCAGCTGAGCCGCGGTAGCGGGGGCGCGTCCAGGGAAAGCCATCCCGTGTATAAATGACCTGTTTGCCCCCCGGAAGTGATGCAGCCCCTCCGAGGCGCTTGAAGTCTTCGACGATTCGTTGGACTCGAAGTGTCTCAATGTTAATTGTATACAGACCGGGGACACTGGACTCCCGGTTTCCAGAAAAGTAAATCGATTTGCCGTCGGGTGTCCAGTCCGTTGGTACCTCAGATGCCGGGGACTTTGTGATGCGCCGTGGCGTCCCACCAGCACTAGGAACGATGTAGATATCGCTGTTACCGTTGCGGTTGGATGAAAATGCAACCCACTTTCCATCAGGTGAAAACACGGGATTTCCGTCGAATTCAGCATGTGCTGTCAGTGGAGAGGCAGTTCCTCCTGTCGCAGGTGCGATATACACATCACCGCGCCAGCTAAAAGCTATTTTCTTGCCATCAGGAGACAGCGCGGGGGCTTGCGCTCCTTTTATGGAAACATCCTGAGCAAGTGAAAGTGATGGAACGGCAGCGATGCCGAGAGCAGTGATGGCAGCAAGCGTCTTCATTTTTAAAGTCTACCGCGGTGCACATTTGTGCGTATATCATTGTGTTGAATTGAACGCTTTTCTTCGTTTCAAGATAGTTAAGTAAACGGGTGCGTAAAGTCCATCGGCCACTTGACTCAGTTTCAAATTCGGCTACCCCGTGAAACCCTGAGTCGCCGTTTCAGGGTTACTGACGTCTTAGGGTGTAATATAAACCGGACCGATTAGACGTCCACTCACGATAACTATGTCTACTCATCTTGATCCCTGTGTCCTCGTTTTGTTTGGTGCAACCGGCGACTTGACCCGTCGGAAACTAACACCGGCTTTGTACGCCCTTCACTGTGATGGTCACCTGCCCGATGGCTTTCAAGTTGTTGCATACGGTCGGCGCGACAAAGACGATGCCTCGTTCAGAGCCGACCTCCTTGCACACATGCAACAATTCGCTCCGAAGGCGGAGATGTCAAAGTGGGATGAGTTTGCTGCAAACTGTTTCTACGTGCGCGGTGAGTTCGATGTGCAGTCGGACTACGATGGACTAGCGGCAAGGCTGGCTGATCTTGATGAGCGAGCGGGTGGTCAGAGAAACCGTCTCATGTATCTGGCAATTCCACCTGAGCAGTACGAATGTGTTGTCGGAAACCTTGGCGCTGCCGGTCTAACGAAAAGCGAGGGATCGTGGACACGCGTCATTATTGAGAAGCCATTTGGGTATGACCTTGAGACATCACGGCACCTCAATGACTCCCTAATGACCTGGTTATCTGAGGACCAGATCTATCGCATTGACCATTATCTTGGAAAAGAAACTGTCCAAAATATTCTTGTTTTCCGCTTCGCAAATGAAATCTTTGAACCACTTTGGAACCATAAGTACATTGAAAATGTGCAAATCACGGTAGCAGAACAAATCGGTGTTGAGGGACGGGGTAATTTCTTCGACCAGACTGGGATGACCCGAGATGTACTGCAAAACCATGCGCTGCAGATTCTTTCATTGATTGCGATGGAGGCACCGGCACGGTTGGATGCAAACGCAATCCGTGATGAAAAAGTCAAAGCAATCCGCTCGATCCGTCCAGTGGCGCAAGATGAAGTCCCGCATATGTCGGTACGGGGACAATACGCGGGCTATCGCTCAGAGCCTGGGGTTGATCCGCACTCCTCGACTGAGACGTACGCTGCACTCAAGCTTCATGTGGACAACTGGCGCTGGGGGGGGATTCCGTTTTATGTGCGCTGCGCAAAGGCGATGCCCCGCCGTGTAACCGAAGTCGCCGTGCAGTTCCGTGCAGTTCCCCAGGTTTTGTTTGCCAAAATGAACCGGGCTGATGTCCAGCCCAACATGCTCGTTATTCGCGTGCAACCCGATGAAGGTATACATTTGGAAATTGGTGCAAAGGAGCCTGGTCCAACCATGGCACTGCGCCCGGTCAATCTTGACTTTACGTATGGAAGTGCGTTCCCAAATGCTCCTATTGCAGATGCCTATGAACGCCTCCTTCTGGATGCTATCCGAGGGGATGCAAGTCTTTTTGCAAGAGGCGATGAAGTCGAAGCGGCATGGAAGCTGCTGACACCAATTCTAGAAGCATGGGAGAAGCATCCCGCTGATGTGATGCCGTACTTCACGGCCACTTGGGGTCCCGAAAAGGCTGATTCGCTGCTGGAGCACGGTGCCAAGTGGCGGGAGCCATAAGATGATCAATTCGGTCAAACGACCAAGTGTCATCATTATTGGAGGAGGATTTGGTGGTCTGGCCGCGGCACGCGCACTCCAGAGTGCACCTGTTGACATCACACTTATTGATCGGACAAATCACCACGTCTTTCAACCGCTCCTGTATCAGGTTGCCACCGGGGGACTATCACCGACCGAAATTTCTGCCCCAATCCGGACAATCCTCAAAGACCAGCAAAACGTCAAAGTGATCATGGCGGATGTCACCGCCGTTGACCGCTCTGTCAAGCAAGTGATGCTGGCGCACGGAATGCCACTTTCGTACGATTACCTGATTGTTGCTACCGGAGGTCGGCATCATTATTTTGGCCATCCGGAATGGGAAGCACTGGCTCCAGGTCTCAAGACGCTTGAAGATGCCAGCCGGGCACGTGAGCGGTTTCTGGGTGCCTTCGAAGCGGCTGAAAAAGCAGAGTCAGCTGCAGAACGGCAGGAGTGGCTAACATTCGTCGTGGTTGGCGGCGGTCCAACCGGCTGTGAACTTGCCGGAGTCTTGCCCGAAATTGCTCGCAAAGCCTTGGCTGGTGAATACCGCAGTTTCAAGTCAACCGATACCCGCATCTATCTGATTGAGAACAGCGCACACGTTCTGGATAACTTTCCGGATGACCTCCGTGTTTGTGCAACAGCTGATCTCAAGCACCTCGGTGTGGATGTGATTCCACGTCGCAAGGCGGCAGATATACAGCCAGACCATGTGATGCTTGACGATGGGACACGAATTCCATGCCGGACAGTCTTTTGGGCCGCCGGAAACAAGGCTGGTCCCATTTGTTCTACGCTGGGTGCAGAACAGGACCGGACTGGCCGTGTAATCGTCACGCCACACTTGCACTTACCCGATGATACATCCGTGTACGTCATTGGTGATGCTGCACATGTACGCTGGCGTGAAGATAGCACGGTCCCGGGAGTCGCACCAGCGGCACGGCAAATGGGCGAGTGCGCAGGAAGAAATATCGCGAAACTTATACGTGGTGACAGCCACTTATCACCGTTTTGTTATAAAGATAAAGGATCGATGGCGGTTCTTGGCCGAAATAAAGCAATTGTCGCGGCTGGACGATTGCACGTTCACGGTGTCGTGGCTTGGTTGATGTGGCTATTTGTACACATTTTGTATCTTGCTGGATACCGGAACCGCTTGCTGGTCTTGCTTGAATGGGCTTATGCCTATGTGACATATAGGCGTGGCGTTCGCTACTTGCTAAAGGAACGTACAGAATAATGGATGATCGGGAACGTGGCTGGTATGCAATGGATGGTGGTGGAACGATCGGACAACGGGGTCCGGGAAAAGGCACTATCATCGCCGATGCGGAATACGGTGATCCTGGCGATACCGAAGATGCCGATGCCCGTCTGACCCTCGAGCGCTTGCCAGACGGAACGTTCGTACTTACCGGTCAGGTTTATCCATGGGCATTCGGTCAGTCAGCCGCTGCCACCGAAGCGGAAGCCGACGAGATTGCTGAGCTTATTCGTAAGCGGCTGGAAGTCCTTGCGGATGCTATCCCGGATGAAGATGAGCGAGACTTGCTCCAGAAAACAACCAGATTACAACAGCTCTGTGCAGACTTTGAGGCCGAATATCCGGCTGTATAGGAGCGCTAACTGCGGTAAACGTGTCCGCTGCGTGATCCGGTAGGCCGCCCGTTCTCATGTGCAATCTGGCCGTTTACCCAGACCTGTCTGATACCCGTTGCCCGCTGTCTCGGTTGCTCAAATGTCGCAGGTGAACCAACGGTGCACGGGTCCAACATTACCAGATCTGCTTTATATCCGATGGCAATCTTTCCACGGTTATGCCATCCCAACCGTGCAGCGGGCAGACTCGTCATCTTGCGGATAGCATCCTCCAGACCGATGACGTTCTTATCCCTAACATAGTGTCCAAGGACGCGAGCAAAGGTGCCGAAGGTCCTCGGATGCGGTTGCTCTGCAGTGCCGTGGTGGGTGATGTCCGTGGCGACAGAGTCGGAACCAATCATTACCCGGGGATCTTTAAGAATGAACTCGACGTCCTCATCCGACATAGCGTGGTGCACAGCCGAGATCCATGGACCGGGCGTAGATAACAGATCCAATACAAAGTCCTGCGGATGTAAACTGGCACCCGCCGCGAGGTCACTTAGCGATTTCCCGATGTACTCTGGATGCGTCGCACATGTCGCGATCTTGATACGTGACCAATCGTGGTGCGACATTTCTGCTTGAATACGTTCGCGGTTTCCCGGGATGTTGATCAACGCAGCAAGCGCTTCTGAGTCTGCAGCGTTCGCCCAGCGTGGGAGCACGATTGTTTGTAAGCCAGTCTGGTAAGCAGTGTAGGGGTACTGATCCAGCTGGATGTCCATCCCGGCAGCCTGCGCATCGGTGACCCGGGCAAGGGTCCGCTTGACCACCCCCCAGTTACGGCGTAGTTCCGCCTTGTGGTGGCTGAGCTGCAGAGGAATACCTGCGTTTGCTGCAACCGTAATGGCTTCCTCAACAGCCGCTTCCAAGTGGTCGCCTTCATCACGTAAGTGCGTGGCATAAAAGCCGCCTGCGGAGGCGACTACCTTGGCGATGGTAGAAAGTTCTTCAACGGTTGCATACGCGCCTGGAATGTATTCCAATCCCGATGACAATCCAACCGCACCTGCTGCCATGGCGGCTTCCACATCACGGCACATCAGATTCAACTCCGCACGATCAGGAGCTCTGTTTGCAGTACCCATCGCCCGCTTACGCAATGTTCCGTGCCCGGCAAGCGATGCTACATTTAGTGCAGTGCCGTTGTCAGCAACTTTTCTGAGAAACGTCGCCAAATCAGTCCAGTCGAGCTCCACATCGTAGCGATCCAGGGCACGACGCTCCAGCTTGAAGTCATCGGCGGTTGTCGCGAGCCCGATGGAGATTCCGCAGTTACCAAAGACTTCACTTGTAACGCCTTGAGATAGTGAGCTCTCCATGCCAGGGAAGATCAGGACATTGAAATCGGAGTGGGTGTGGATATCAATAAAGCCCGGGCAAAGAACCTTTCCTTCGCAGTCTATGGATGTATAGCCCGGCGGTACAGAGTGCAACAATGGGTGTGGCAAAATGGCGGTGATGACATCGTCATCTATGTAAACATCCGCCGCGAATGCTGGGCTACCCGTGCCATCCACAACAGTTGCATTGAAAAATCGAAAACTTGACATCTCGCAGCTAGGCTCCTGGTGTGGGTGCATCCGGGCCAGAAATCGCCCATTGAGCTGCAACCAGTTCTGCGTACTTACCGCCAGCAGCAAGAAGGTCTGAATGAGTACCTTGTTCCACCAAGCGTCCCTGATCCATCACCAGTATGCGGTCCGCGTCCACAACAGTAGACAGGCGGTGTGCGATAGCAAACGTTGTCCGTCCTGCAGCAAGACGGGCCAGTGATTCCTGAACCGCGGCTTCCGTTTGTGTGTCTAGCGCGGATGTTGCTTCATCAAGGACTAGAACCTTTGGATTCTGAAGGATAGCCCGTGCGATTGCGAGGCGTTGTTTCTCTCCGCCGGAGAGTTTGTAACCACGCTCACCAACAACTGTTTCGTAACCATCAGGAAGGCTGGCGATGTGATCATGGATGGCTGCGGCGCGGGCAGCAGCCTCGATTTCGTTATCGGAAGCAGCGGGATTTCCGTACCGCAGATTTTCCTTAATGGAGTCGTGGAGCAGATACGTCTCCTGCGTCACCACCCCTACAAGGCGACCAAGGTTTTGGAAGCTGAGGTTGCGGATCTCTACGCCATCGATACTGACAGTACCCGACAGCGGGTCATGTAGTCGTGGTATCAGAAATGCCATCGTTGTCTTACCAGCGCCGCTTGCACCGACAAGGGCCACGCGCTCACCAGGCTTGGCGGTAAACGTGACGTGGTCCAACGTCAGATCTGCACCATCTGGATCGTGCTTGAATGTGACATCGGTAAAGGAAACCTCTCCCTTGGCCTTGCTGATGTCGATTTCCGTTGGATGTTCGACTTCGCGAATGTCATGTGGCATATCGAGGTACTCGTAGACGCGGTCAAAGAGTGACATTCCGCTGATGACTTCAACTTGGATATTCATTAGTGATGTCAGAGGGAAAAAGAGGCGTGACTGCAGCGCAGTAAACGCCACGATAAGACCAATCGTCAGACCCGTACCACTCGGTTGCGCCATGAAGTAACCGGCAAGCCAGTACACGAGTGCAGGAGTGAGCTGAAATGTAAGGGGAATCAGGTTGAAAAAGAGGCGAAGTATTGACATCGAGCGGATTTGCGTTGACGTCAGCGCATCATTTTCTGTAACGAAGCGATCAAGAGCACGTTTGGATTGTCCGGTCGTCTTCAGGAGCAGAATGCCACTGACGGACAGCGTTTCCTGCATTGTGCTTGATAAGTCAGCATTTTGTTTGGCCGACTGTGTTCTAAGGTCACCAAGCTTGATTCCAAGGCGGGCTGACAATAAGGCGAACAATGGCAAAATACCGACAGACAGCAGGGTAAGCCGCCAATCCATGGCTATCATGCCAATAAGCGTTGAAATGACAATCGCAACGTTACTAAGAAAGTTCGCCAATGTGTCCGAAAGGACGCCCTGTACACCTGCTACATCACCAATCAGTCGACTTTGGATCTCACCAGTGCGGGTGGATGTAAAAAACTTCAGCCCCATCCCCTGTAGGTGTTCAAACAAGCGGTTCCGGATGTCCTTGAGGATACGTTGACCTACGAGGACACTGAGGTAGCCATAGGCGAGATTGAACGCGGTCGCTCCGAGCGTTGCCGCAAGGGTTAGGAGGGTGTAATGCGTGACGACTGAGAGATTCCGCGGTCCGAATCCTTCATCAACAATCTTCTTGAGATAGTAGGGGGGAAGAATTCCAGTCGCAGCACTCGCAAGCACCAGAACCACAATGAGTGCCAGTGTAGGCTTATGTTCGGCAAAAAGTGCAATGACACGTTTGACAGTCTGCTTGTTCATCCCCTTCTTGGGAGGGGTACTTTGAGGTCCGGGACGCATGCCTTAGCGTACCGTGGATAAGGCTTCCGTGATTGTTGATGTTTTGTCGACAGGTACATTTGTAACGGTGGTTTTTGTACCGCTGGGCCAAATGATTTCAACAGACTTTACGCTTGTATTGGCACCAATTCCGATGTGAACTCTGACATCGGATGCACTCATATATGAACCATCGGTTTGACAATGTCGTAAAAAGGTTTTGCCATCAGGGAGAGCAATACGCAGGAGGGCACCGTGTGCGCTGCGGGGTGATTTGTGACCCTCAAGGCGCAAGCTGATAAAGTGTCCGACGTTCTTGGACTCATTGTGTAGCAGGACGGGCTTGCCTTCGCTGTCGACAACAAGGGCATCGACAAGGCCATCATTGTCATAGTCGCCAACGGTTAGACCACGGCCAACAATGGGCGGGAGCTTCCCAACTCCACTCGTTGAATTCCGGTCTTCAAAGCGCTTTCCGCCCATATTTTGCATGAAGAAGATCGGTTGCGGGTACGTGGATGACTTATCGACATCTGCGATGTTGTCCTGTACGTGACCGTTCGATAAAAGCAAGTCGATAAAGCCATCATTGTTGGCATCAAAGAACTTGATACCAAACGTGATAAACGGCTGAACGGTGTCTGAAAGACCGGTCATGGTGGATTTATCAATAAAAAATCCGCCACCCTCATTGTGGTAAAGGGACTTTACTTCGTGGCTAAAGGTTGCGACCACTAGGTCTGGTTTGCCATCGTTATCGTAGTCGCCCCAGTCAATACCCATACCGCCATGGGCACGACCTTCGCCATCATACGCAGTACCGGAGTTGGCACCTTCGTTTGTAAATTTCATCCCGGTGTTCTTGAGGAGGTCTCCGGGAAGCTCATCGTTTGCGATTGCAATACTGTCCTGGCCGGAGAAGTCGAAGTCAAGAACTGCGACGCCAAGCCCTCGACCGGAGACTTTCTTGGCTCCGGTTTTTACTGACATGTCAGCAAATTTACCGGGTCTAGTTGCGATGAACAGAGTGCCACGTTCCGGGTCGTAGAAGCGGGGACCGCAGGAAGACATGATGCCGTTGAATGAGCAAAGCTGAGGCATCACATTCTTGCCAAAAACAGCGTAGTTTGCGACGTAGAGATCAAGAAGACCATCTCGGTTGAAATCCGCGAAGCTCGCACTGGTTCCCCAGGGTTGTTTGGTAAGTCCGCTACCAGCGGTGACATCGGAGAATTTCTTCCCGCCCAAATTCCTGTAGAGTCGGCCATCCCTGTAGCCGGTCAGGTAGACATCCTGAAAACCATCGTTGTCGTAGTCGCCAACAGCACACCCCAGGAAATATCCTTGGGGGTTTCCAAATGCTGACGGGTCTTCCGTAAACTTGCCTTTACCATCACCCCGGTAAAGCGTAGTCTTCTTACCAACTAGCAGGACATCAAGGTTGTCATCATTATCGACATCAATAAATGCAGCGCCATTTCCAATCGTCCCAAGGATAGTCAATGGCCGTTTTTCACGCGGAGTCCACATATATCCGGCCAGCCCTGCGGTTTCAGTCACGTTTACAAACTGAACGACGGATGACTCCGTTTGACTATTGTTTGCGGCGCCTGGTTTCTTGGATGTGCAACCCGCGACTGCAACAGCGGCAACGAAGCAAACTGAGACGGTAAAGGACGATGATATTTTCACGCTACTAAGTCTACCTTTTTGGGGTCGATTCGTTGACGATTTCCGTTGATGCAAGCGCATCGTTGAGAGCCTGTAAGCCTAACTTTGCCTTCTTTGGATCCTTACGGAGCATCAGAGCGGCATCCCGGTGAAGTTTCGCCTTGTTGGTTTCTCCCCCTGATTCGAGAAGCGCGGCAAGCTTATCGTGCAGGTCGGCTTTCATGGGCTCACGCCTCAGGAGGTCATCAAGGAAGTTCCGTTTTTCCATGTAAACGGTCAGCTGGCTGAAACTTTCCTGCGCACTTTTGGCTTCCTTAAGTCTTCCAGCCAGCCGGTATGCGGTTGCCAGATCCTTTGTGGCTGCCACATGGAACATGTCATCTGCGATAACAGCCTCCAGGTATGGAATGGCCTCTTTTCCGTTCGAGTGCTGCACAAGGAGGCTGCCAAGTCGAGCCATCGCCGCTACTGCACGCGGTTCGAGCTCCAGGGATCTGCGAAGAAGGCGTTCAGCCTCAGCTTCCCGTTGTTCGTTACGTTTGGAATCAAGCAACACAGTTGCGAGCTGGAAGTGTGCTTCCGGGTCATCCGGGATGTCCTTGAGACGTTCTCTCAGCAGGACTTCAGCTTCATCCCAGCGGAAGATAGCTCGAAGTGCGTTTGCATAAGAAATGGCAAAATCAGTTCGTTCCGGAGCAAGTTTCTTAGCTTTTGCGAATGCCTCAACGGCAGCTCCGAAGTTTAAGCGTTGATTGTAATGCGCCCGACCAAGTCCGACCCAGGCAGTCGCATTGTTTGGTTCAAGGGCTGTTGCATCTGTGTACACTTTGAGAGCTATCGGGTAGAGCGACTTTTCAAGTGCTACCTGACCCATACCAAGCAGTGCTGGCATCAGCTTGGGATTTTGTTTGATTAACGCGGTGTATTCGAGACCCGACTTGGCAAACTCTCCTTGCAGGCGGTGTGCTTCAGCCATGATGAGCCCGGCCCGGACATTGTTTTTGTCTTTGACCAGGATTTCTTCGGCGATCATTCCCGCCTCAACATGGCGCCCATTTTTCATGAGAGCTTCAGCCCACAAAATGCGACGTCTGGGGTCATTGGGTGTGGCCTTGAACCATTCCTGGCGTGTCGCAAACCCAGATGTTTCGGGAGCCGACTCTGCACGGGAGGTAATCCAGCCATTGAGGAACGAACCTTGAGTCCGGTTGGCGATTAGCTTGGATGGCCCATCAGGAGCGATAGCACGTGCGAGTTCCTGTGGCGTCGAGGCTGGGGTGAGCGGCTTACAGCGCTCAATGGCTTCCATCGCTGCCGACTTTGATTCGGTACGAGAGCGTGCCAGAGCGAGAACGCGCCCGGACTGCTCTCTGTCACCGCTGACGGCGAGCGATGCCGACCACGTAATCCAAACGTCAGCGCTGGTTTCACCTGCCGCAACCGCGCGTTCAAGGTACTTGGCAGCGGTTTCGAAGTCACCCGCTTCCGCGTGACGTCCCGCAGTTAGTGCCAGAAGTGGTCCGTTGCTTGGATCTTTGTGAATCATCTCTTCCAAATCAGGGAGAAATGCTTCACGAAGCATTGATTCGGAATATGCCAGCCTGACGAAATAGAAACCGCCCCCGGCAAGACTTAGTCCAGCGAGGGCGGCAATCGTCAGTCTCAATCCCAGCGGTGCTGGTTTCGACTGAATTTTCATGGCTTAGCGGTTTCCAAAGCCACCGTTCATCCGCTGCATCTGCTGCTGAATATTTGGCGGAGCATTCGGGGGTGGAGCACTCATGCCAGCCGGTAAACCACCGCCTGGCGCACTTCCACCACCAGCACCCATTGCACCTGTTGGTCGGAGAATCTGACCGCCTTGCCCACCGGTATCCTGGGATGCAGATGGGGCTGGAGCCGGGGCTGGTGTTGCAGTTTCCGACTTGTTACAGCCGGAAACCGCTACCAATGCGAAGCAGCCAATTGCTACTGCGATGAGTGTCATCTTCATGCTTAGGAGAATCCTACGGTGTGAAGATTGCTTGTGGCTTGACAAGCTTGAACATACGCCAGTCGTTCTGTCGAACGGTATTGTAGTTCAAAGCCTTTACGTGGCCATCGGCGAATGCGTAGTTGGACATACCACTATGCCCCTTGGCCACGAGCTTGCCAGGATTGTCAAAGTCACCGGAGCACTGTGCGGACTGATCAGCTGCAGTACGTGCTGGCTTGTTGCGTCCTGCAAGCTTCCACATGTCACATCCTGTGAAGAGGGAGCCCCATGGGGTTCCGATGTAGAAGGTTTCGGCTTCTCCACCTTCGTTGCGGCCCCATGCTTCCACGAGGGAGATGGTATCAGCTGGCTCATCGAATGCGGCGAGGGACTTACCTTGGCCCCATGCGGACATACCGGTATTTGGGTCATCCCACTGACCACGGGCTGCTGCCTCTGCAGTACAGATCTGACCAACATAGCCGTAGGAGCGCTTCACAAGTGGGCGGCGGCGGCCGTAGTTGCCATCGAAGAACTGATCAACACCACGTGCTGGACGTGCAACAGAGTCAGATGGACATCCGGAGATCTGATCGTTCTTCAGGTATGGCATGAGCTGGTGCTCATATGGGATGGCATTTACACCACCGCCATTGATTGCACCGTTCTCGGAAAACGCGGTCGGCATGACTTCGTCATAGTCCTGTGTGTACATCATCAGACCGAGTCCGAGTTGCTTCAGGTTGGACAAACAGGATGCCTGGCGGGCCTTTTCACGTGCCTGTGCGAACACTGGGAACAGGATTGCTGCCAGAATAGCAATGATTGCAATGACTACGAGGAGTTCGATGAGCGTAAACGCTCTCTTTGTACCCTGCATGGATTACCTCTTCTAAGAGTGCTGATCACACCCTGCATTGGATGTGCATCGCATTCATGTAATTATGAACATTCAAAGTATAATCGCCGATTTGTGCAAAATGCAACAGGGAAAAGTAAATTTATCCAACCGGTTGGGTAAATTGGGGGAACTGGATATTTGCAGCCATACCTGCAGTCAATATAGAAGAAACTACTGCAGATACTTTTGCTTACGTTTTAGAAAATGGTCCGTCGACGTATTGGATTGCACCGGAGGCTAAAGTAGACTGTTGTAACTGGTCACTCAACATCATCTTGGCAATGGAGTCATCGCGTTGAATCGTACACTGTTCGGTATTCTAGGGATTTTCGCTGTGGCGTCGACAGTTGTCGCTGGGCAGGTCAAGCCGCAGGCAAAGCTGCCCACAGCAAAGGCCGGTAGTTCGGAGGAAGCAGACTTCGAGAAACGAATTCGGCCACTGCTTCACAAACACTGTGTGCCGTGCCACAATGCCAACACAACGCTTGGTGGGCTCAGACTTGATACGGCTGCAGGCGCAGTTAAGGCCGTCATCTCTGGCGATGCTGTTGCAAGTCCACTGGTCACGGCGATCAGATACGAAGGCAAGCACAAAATGCCTCCATCCGGCAAGCTGCCGTCCGCTGACATTGCGGCACTTACCAGCTGGGTGTCATCCGGTGCACATTGGCCAGAGTCTCTGGCATCCATAAACGCACAATCCAATCACTGGGCATTTATCCCACCCAAGCGCTTCGCTGCACCGAAGGTTTCCGGTGTCAGCACGAACATCGATGCATTCCTCCGTGCACCTGTTCTAGCGAAGGGCCTGAAGCCTGCGTCTCGCGCGGACAAGCGTACGATAATCCGCCGTGCCTACTTTGATATCACCGGACTTCCGCCCACACCCAAAGACGTTGAAACGTTTGTTTTGGACAAATCGCCAGATGCTTTCAGCAAAGTGATTGATCGGTTGCTGGACAGCCCGGCATACGGCGAACGATGGGGGCGTCATTGGCTTGATGTGGCCCGCTACGCGGACTCAAATGGTCTCGATGAAAACTTGGCCCATGGGAATGCCTTTCGGTACCGGGATTGGGTCGTAAAGGCACTCAATCAGGATCTCCCTTATGATCGCTTCGTGCAATATCAGGTTGCGGGCGACCTAATGCCTGCCGCCAGTGATGCAGAGCGTGCCGATATGCTTACGGCCACAGGATACTTGTCTCTTGGTCCAAAAGTGCTTGCAGAGCAGGATAAGCCCAAGCTGGTTATGGACATCGTTGATGAGCAAATCGAAGTTGTCTCGAAGTCAGTCATGGGCGTAACCATTGCGTGCGCACGGTGTCACGATCACAAATTTGACCCAATCTCCACCAAGGAATACTACGCACTTGCTGGCATTTTCAAGTCCACCAAGACAATGGAGAATCTTGGGTTTGTCAGTGCGTGGAATGAGCGCCAAATTGAGACCGGCGGCGCTAAAGTGTCGGCAGCGAAGTATGAGTCCGATATCCTAGCGCCGCTTCGTGCAACCGCAGAGAAGGCAAGGGCTGCAGTTACTCAGGCGCTTTCGGCAAGCGGTGGCGCAGCAATCGCCGCGACATCCTACATAAAAGGAAATGTCGCCAAAGATGCTTACGGACCTGGCTCTATAAACTCGACCGGTACACCTGCACTCATTGAATACAAAGTCTCAGTGCCCAATGCAGGCGACTACAAGCTGGCTGCCGAATACGCGAGCAACGAGCGCCGGGCAGTCGATATCTTCGTCAATGGCAAGAAGCAGCTCAATGATGTTGCTTCTCTGGACACCGGGGGCTTCCGTGATGACCGAAAGACCTGGCAGGTCCTTGGTACGGTGACCCTGACTGCCGGAGATAATGTCATTCGCATCACACGAAGTGGTCCTATCCCGCACTTCTTCCGATACCTTCTATTGCCCGCAGGTAGCTCCGACATCGCGGGACTGCAGGCGGCGGCCGAAAGCGCTGACAAGGCGCTGGCTGATGCGACCGCCAAGAAACCGGAGCCTGTCTTCGTGATGGCTGTCGAGGATGCCAAACCTGAAGATGTGCGGATACACGTTCGCGGCGATACGCAAACACTTGGCGATGTCGCACCTCGCGGGTTTCCTGCAGCACTTTGCGGTGGAAACTTTGTTCCGGTACCTGATCCGGATAAAAGCGGACGGTTATCACTTGCCATGTGGATGACACAGCCATCCCACCCGCTGACAAGTCGGGTGATGGTAGACCGGGTGTTCCGCCACCTGTTTGGCCTTGGCCTGGTGAACACCCCTGATAACTGGGGTATCCGTGGTGAAAAACCTTCGAACCCAAAGCTCCTTGACACGCTTGCTGTTACGTTTGCCACCGAAGATAAGTGGTCCGTCAAGCGCCTGATAAAGCGCCTGATGCTCACGGACACCTATGCACAGAGTAGCGTTGCGTACACGGTAAAGCCTGGCACGTCTGAGGTGGTTAATGGCAAACAACGACCCGTTGCAGACCCGATGATTGTCGACCCGGCAAACCAGTTGCTCTGGAGAGCCAACCGACGGCGCCTCGATGCCGAGCCATTAAGGGATGCGATGCTTGCCGTATCCGGTCAGCTTGACAGGACGGTTGGAGGGACCTTCCTCGGAACGAAGAACCGGGATTATGTCACCAATGATCAGTCTGGTAATGGAGCCCGCTACGATGCTTTACGTCGAAGTATCTATCTGCCAGTAATCAGAAATGCCGTTTATGACTATCTGCAGGCTTTCGACTTTGGCGACCCATCGATGGTGAACGCCGCGAGGACTGCGACAACGGTTGCGCCTCAGGCACTCTATGTGATGAACAGTCCAATGGTCATTGACTTCAGCAAGAAGTTTGCTCAGCGGATGCTTGCCATACCGGGCATCACCGATTCCGAGCGGATGAATGTAGCCACGTATGAAGCAATCGGACGACCACAAACGCCTTCGGAGAGGCAGGTCGCGATGCGCTTCTTTATTGCCTATGACTTGGTCCTCGAGGATGCCGTCCCTGATGCTACCGATCGACGGCGGCGCATTTGGGATGCCTATTGTCAGGCGCTTCTGGCATCAAATTCGTTTGCGTATGTTGAGTAGGAACTAGAAATGTCAAATTCGTGTAACCGTTTTCAAACAGTGACATCGCGCCGAGAACTGCTCCATACATCGGCAAGCGGTTTTGGTCTCTTGGCACTGCAAGGCCTTCTTCAAGCAAATGCTGCTGCCGCTGCTCCACCAAAAAGTGTGAATCCTCTTGCTCCAAAAGCGCCTCACTTCAAACCGAAAGCAAAGCGCGTTATTTTCGTATTCATGCATGGCGGGCCCAGCCAGGTCGACACCTTCGACCATAAGCCACTCCTCGATCGAGACCATGGCAAACCCTACTCAGGTCCACGTCCACGTGTCGTTTTTGCACAAACGGGTAACCTGCTCAAGAGTCCATGGGAGTTCAAGCGCTACGGGAAATCAGGGATCGAGGTTTCTGATCTCTTCCCCAACGTCGGCAAAATGGCTGATGAGCTCTGCGTCATCAAGAGCATTCACGGTTCAAATGCTGCTCATGGTGGCGCTCTGCTCAAATTACACACTGGCTCGGATGTGTTTGTCCGACCATCGATGGGAAGCTGGCTCACCTACGGGCTTGGAACGGAGAACCAAAATCTCCCCGGCTTCATCACTATCTGTCCGTCACTGGGGCACGGCGGCGTACAAAACTGGTCCAGCGCATTCCTTCCCGCATACGCACAGGGAACGCCGATTGGCAATGCTGCCATCCGGGCGAAAAATGCGAAAATCAGCCATATAGACAACCCGGAACTCAAGAGCGACCTCCAAAGGATGCAACTTGACCTTCTTCAGGGACTTAATCGTGAACAGCTTGCGCACTTCGGGCATGACCCTGATCTTGAAGGTCGCATTGAGTCCTTTGAGCTCGCATACCGGATGCAAACGGAAACCCCAAAGCTAATGGATATCTCAGGGGAATCCAAAGCGACGCTCGATATGTATGGCATTGGCACCGAGCCAACCGATAACTTTGGCCGCCAGTGTTTGCTGGCACGCCGATTCTGCGAGGCAGGAGTCCGATTTGTTCAGGTGACGCACTCCTACAAGTGGGACCAACATGGCAATCTTAAGAATGACCATGAAAAGAATGCACGAGAGGTTGATATGCCTATCGCTGGTCTGTTGGCTGATCTCAAGTCGAGGGGATTGCTCGAGGATACACTTGTCCTTTGGGGCGGTGAGTTCGGACGGACTCCAACGGCTCAGGGAGGCGATGGGCGTGACCATAATCCCCATGGCTACACGATGTGGCTCGCCGGCGGCGGTGTAAAGGGTGGATTCTCCTATGGCAATACCGATGACTACGGATGGTTTGCTCAGGAAGACAAGGTTCACCTCCATGACCTTCATGCCACCATGTTGCATCTCCTAGGCATTGATCATACACGCCTGGTCTACCGCTACGGCGGGCGGGATTACCGCCTCACCGATGTGCATGGTGAAGTTGTCCAGAAGATTATTGCCTGATGAATCGTGAGAACGGACTGGTTCCGACGAACGGAAACATTGAGGCAGCACTGGGGCACCCTCCTGTACGGGTTATTCAGGTGGACTCGATCGAAAGCCTAAAGGCTGCGTTTGTACAGGCGAATGGTAATCTCATCGTTCCGTGGGGTGGAGGTGCAGGGCAGCTTTCCGGGATGCCGTGCGCTTCTGCACCCGTCGTCATCGATTTGCGACCTTTTGCTGGGATTCTGGAACACGATATTGAAGACATGACAGTATCGGTCAAACCCGGTACACGTCTGATTGACCTTCAGGCTCATCTTGCCGAACATGGTCAGTTCCTCCCGGTGGATCCGTCATATCCGGTAGCGACAACGATCGGCGGGCTTGTTGCGTCAGGAGCATCCGGATACCTCGCTACAGGTTATGGGACGGTACGTGATCTTTTGATAGGCGTCGAGGCGATGGATACATCGGGAAACCTGATCCATGGGGGAGGACGCGTCGTCAAAAATGTAACGGGGTATGACATACCCAAGCTGATGACGGGATCCAATGGCCAGCTGGCAATATTGACGAAGCTCACGTTCCGCGTCATGCCAAAGCCTGAGGCAAAGGCAAGCGTTGTGGCTGCGGGTACAGCGTCATCCCTCATCGCCTGGATCATCGAGTTACGACCACCAATGGACCCCGTGGCTGCTGTGGTCCTGTGTAGACCTGATGAAGCAAACGACTACGGTTCTCTTACATTTCATGGCGCATCGGAGGCCGTTACGGCATCTGCCTTCAGTGCAGCTACCTCCGTACGCCCTGATGTAACCGCGCAAGCATATGAAGGTGAGTACTTACCGAATCCTGTCGAAGGGGACCTAATCATTCGTATCCAGACGCTTCCGTCCATGACTGCGGCCATCGTCTCGCGTATCCGGGAATCAGTTCTCTTGTCCAACGGGACAATTACAGTTCTTCCGTTGGTAGGTAGAATCGGGATTTCATGGGCGGATATCCCTGATGAAGCCGGGGCACTCGTTGCAACAGTTATAGATGCATGTTCGCTCTTTGGTGCAAGCTGGTATCTTGATGAGGCTCCGCTGTCCTTAAGGGCCCAGCGCTGGTGTGGACCGGAGACGGCAGCCAGTGTCAGTGCACTAAACGATGGGATTCGCCTTGGCTTCGACCCGTCCGGCACGCTCAACGCGGGCAGGTTTGGATCAGGCGGATAAGATGCGATTTCCATTCGGTCCTGCGCCAGCCTTAATGCTCGGTTTGTCACTGCTAAGCGGTGTCTGGCTCGGGTTGCAAAATCGTACAGTCAAAAAAGCCGATTTGGTTTTCTGGACATTCTCCACAACACACTATGATGCCTATCTGAAGGCGCTTCCAAAATTTCAGAAGCAGCATCCGGACAAGGTCATTGATGTACAGCTCGTCAGTGGAACGGGTCTCCCACAGCGCCTGCAGGCCGCATTTCAAGCGGGACTTACCGCCGATGTCCCGGATGTTTGTGAGATTGAAATCAGTAACGCTGGGACCTTTTTTCGCGGACCGGTAGAACATGTTGGCTTTTGGGACATTACGGATACGTTGAAATCTGAGGGACTGGATCAGCGCATTATTGGAGCACGGTTCACCCCATACACCTACAAGGGACGGATTTTTGGTCTTCCACACGATGTGCACCCGGTGATGCTTGCTTATAACCGTGAGGCATTTGGCAAACTCGGTCTCAAGCCGGAAAACCTAACGACATGGGATGACTTCATCGCCGCAGGAAAGAAGATCAGGAAGCCGGGCGAAAGGTACATCACAGAGTTTTCCGATTCGGGCGTTGATCAGCTCATGACTGTTCTCCTTCAAAAAGGTGGAGGTTTGTTCGATGCTGATGGCAATGTGACATTTGATAATCAAATCGCCGTTGAAACGCTCGCTTGGTACGTGCCGCTGGTTGCCGAGAAGCAGGATACGCAAGTCGCGTCATCGCTCAGCTCATCGTTTGGACAAGTGATGACCCAGGCCTTGGAGGATGAGTACTTCCTCACCGTGGTCACACCGGACTGGCGCTCCAAGCAACACGAGACAAATGTTGGAAAACTCTCTGGGAAAATGGGCCTCATGCCACTACCGACATTTCCAGACAATCCTCGAAAGACCAGTACATGGGGCGGCACAATGCTTGGCATCACCCGCAAGTGCGCTGATAAGTCTCTCGCATGGGAGTTTGCCAAGTTTCTATACCTCAACAAAGAAGATCTTGCTGAGCGGTATTCAGAGACGTATATTCTTCCGCCAGTTCCGGATGCGTGGAATGAGCCGGCGTTTGACCAAGCCTATCCGTTTTATGGCGGGCAGCGTATAGGTCGGGACTATGCAACGCTGGCATTGGATGTTCCACCCCAGTACACCAGCCCGTTTCAGGATGTAGCCAAAGGTAAATTCGGCCAAGTGCTGATTGCCGGTGTCGGTCACTATGCTAAAAATGGCGAGACTGGCCTTACGGAGTTTCTACGACGGGAACTGAAGTCTCGGGCGGATGAAGTTCGTAAACGAATAGCAAGGAACCCATTTTGATGACCAGGCGTGGAAGTTATCGCGTGGGCGGTGGAATGGCACCGTATCTCTTCGTTGCTCCGTTTGTATTGCTGTTCCTGATTTTCAGTGTTTACCCGATTGTTCAGAGCTTCCGTCTGGCATTCTACGCAACGAGTGGACCACAGGACTGGGCACCCGTCGGCTTGCGGAACTTTTCATTTCTGCTGCAGGACCCTGACTTTCACAAAGCGGTTGTCAACACACTTAGATACACCATCGCGACTGTGTTGTTGCAGCTGCCATTGTCTCTCGGACTCGCACTATTGCTGAGCCAGCGCTGGCTGAAGGGACAAAACCTCTTTCGGCTCATTTTCTTCTCACCACACCTGCTCGGTCAGGTGTTTGTCGGTGTCCTGTTTGCTGTCCTCTTCCAACCGAAGTATGGACTCGTCAACCATGCCTATGCTGCAATCACGATGAACCCGGCTAACATCACCACCAAATGGCTGGGCGACCCTGCAACCGTGATGCCTGCTTTGGTACTGACCAGCCTCTGGATGTACGTTGGCTTCAACATGATTTACTTCCTCGCAGCCCTGCAGGGAGTCGATCAGGAGTTGCATGAAGCTGCGCTCGTTGACGGTGCAGGGACTGTAGCGAGATTTCGGGCTGTCACACTTCCGGCAATCTGGCCAGTTTGCCAGTTTGTTCTTGTAACGTCAACGATGGGGTCCCTGCAGCTCTTTGAACTTCCCTATCTGCTCCTCGGCAATACAAGCGGACCCGACAATGCCGGGCTTACGATCGTGATGTATCTCTATCAAAATGGTTTTTCTAGTGGCGATCTTGGATATGCAAGTGCCGTAGGTTGGACACTTGCAGCCGGGATGCTTGTGATCAGCCTTGCGCAGCTGAGACTATCCGGTGGGGTTGGTAAGGAATGAAGCTGCTTCGTATCTTCGCAGTCATTGTTCTGCTTCTCGGGAGCGTGCTTGCCCTGGTGCCAATGGTCTGGCTTATCCTGGCAACATTTCGACCGAACGACAAAGTGTTCTCGGAAATGTTTACTGTTTCCACGCCGACGCTTGCCAACTATTCCGACCTGTTTACCACGGTTCCGTTTTTTCAGTTCCTGGCAAACTCGACCTTTCTTGCCTGCAGCGCCGTCTGCCTTCAGGTGTTCTTTTCCTCTTTGGCCGGGTTTGCTCTCGCAAAGTACGAGTTCACTGGCAAGAAACTGGTAATGGGAATCATGCTCGCAACCGTTCTGATTCCCGGTCAGTTGACACTTGCGCCATCATACGACCTTCTCTACCGGATGCATCTTGTCGATACCTATCAGGGACTCTTGATTCCAGGTGCAGTCAGCGTCTTCGGAATATTTCTTTTTCGACAGAGCATGGTTCGCATCCCGGATGAGCTCCTGCAGGCAGGAAGAATCGATGGCTGTTCAGAGTTCGGTCTTTATTGGAATGTTGTCTTACCCGTGTCGAGACCGATGATTGGGGCGTTTTCATTAATGACCTTTATGGCCACATGGAACTCGTTTTTGTGGCCGCAAATCATGTTGCACAGCAAGCTGAAGTACACGTTGCCCATTGCACTAGCGCAGATGGTCGGTTTGTACCAGCAACAGTACGGCATGTTGATGGCCGGGACGCTGGTTGCTGTACTACCGGTTGTTATCTTGTTCCTGTTGTTACAGAAAGAGTTTGTTGCAGGGCTTACGGCAGGAGCGGTAAAGGGATGACGCGTGTCGCACGGCTGGGAGCAGGTGTTTTAGGGGCTGCTGTTGGACTTGGTGCAATGGCGGCTCATATGCTAAAACCCATCCTCACTGAAGCACAAGCCGCCAACTGGCAAACGGGAGTGCAGTACCAGATACTCCACGGGCTTGCACTTCTTGCCATCGGACTTTCCAAACTGTCTGGTCGCAATGTCAGAATCGCAGTTTGGCTGTTCTGTATTGGACTCGTAGTCTTTTCCGGGGGACTCTATGTAAATTCCCTCACAGGAATAAAGGCATTGGGCAGAGTGATTCCGATCGGTGGGATGGCCTGGATTATCGGCTGGTTTTTGCTTGCTTTTGCAGCAGCTGATAAAGAACCCAAACAAGGATCAGGGGTCTGATTGCTTCCCGTCTATGATGACAATCCCGGCCAACGACGACCAGTGATCACTTGGGGAATCACTGTTTGTTGTGTGCTGTTGTTTTTCGCTCAGACCGTGTTTCTCAAGGGACAAATTCCTGCCGCTGAAGCAGCGCGTAACACGCCACCATGGATGCCAGTTGGATTACTCTTCACGACCTTCAACCTCTTTGTCCATGCTGATTTCTGGCACATCGCCGGGAACATGCTTTACCTTCTTATCTTTGGTAACAATATCGAAGACCTTTACGGAAAGGCACAGTATTTTGCGTTCTACGTTCTCTGCGGCATCGCGGGCACGATTTGCCATTGGTTGATCAGTCCGGAGCAAACCGTTGTAGGTGCCTCAGGGGCTATTTCCGGTGTGATGGGGGCCTATATGGTTGCGCACCCCGATGCACGTATCCACTCAATGCTGGGACCCATCAAAATCAAGATGAAGGCAGTAACGTGGATACTGATTTACGTCGCTATGAATATTGCCGGAGTAGTGTTCCTCGCTGATGGCACGACATCATTCATTGCTCATTTGGGTGGTGTCGCTACGGGAACCCTACTAACGTGGCTGTGGTTGTCGAACAAGCGAATCGTTACGTAGAGGCGATTGTATTGCTTCGGCTACGGACATACAGCCATCATTCATAAAATACCAACACAACAGGCAACACTCGGATAACACTGTTAATATTATTGAGGTAACCGAGGTCGGCTATGGACCTTGCTATTCATTGAGTGCGTAAAGGGTGGAAATCCATGCAAAATCCGGAGCGATGGCTGGGCGATATTCTTTCTGCTGCCGTCACATCCGCAAATGGCATGTTGCAGGATCCCTTAATGCGAAAGTCCGTGGATAGAATCTCCCGCGCGCTCACATCTGGAAAGCCATCACCCAGAGTATTGCTTCTTGACACTGCCGTTATAAACGCTTGGACCCTTCCCGGGAATACAATTCTGATCACACGTGGTCTTGTCACATGGGCAGAAACGGATGACATCCTCGCTGGAATCATCGCGCATGAGCTGGGGCATGTAGAGCGCCATCATGCATGGAGGCAGCTGAGCCAGTCAATCCTTCTTAGGGTTATCGTAGATAGGATTCGAACAAACGATCGGGCATTTCGGATGGTCCTCAGCGGTATCAGTATCCTCACTGCACTAAGCTGGTCCCGCTCTCATGAGTTGGAAGCAGACAGGTTCGCCACGGAGAGGCTCGCAAAGTCTGGATATAGTCCGGTTGCCTGGTGGCGATTCCTGGATGAACGTGCGCAGTTGGGTCCATTTGCAGAACTCCTTTCCACACATCCATCCGATGCAACCCGTATCCGTAACCTGCAGGCAGACTTCACGAATCGGGTTCAGAAGCTCATTCCGGAAGAAACGCTGGTCGGTCTTCGCATGATGCGAGTTGGGTTTACATCCTCCGGGGCAAAAGTCCGAAGTAATCGGTCGCCTATTCATTGGGATAAGCAGGGATTTTATCGTCAGCGGTTAGGTAAGACCTTTTCTCCCCAGAGTATCCTTGGTCCTTTACAGCGTCTTTTGATTTGGAATGTCCCTGCAACTGACCCGGCAATCCTGATTGTTGCAGGGCATGTTTTTGCACTGCAGGAACAGCTCTCAGATATCCTTGCCACGCTGAGCAGTGCGATAACAGTAATCGATGAGAGTCGTTCCTCACGGGCAGAACCACTTCTTGACCGGGCGATTGGATGCGCAAGCAAGGCACAAACGGCAATTGGGCTTGTTCTCACTGATGTCCATACGCGCATCGCTGAGCCGCCAGGGCGTGCTCTCGCGGCGAAGGGAACGCGGTTTGCTGTCCGGGAAGGCTTGCTCATCAAAGCACAGAAGGAACTCGATACAGCTTTTGGTGCGATTGCGCGGCTGGATGCCATCGTCGATACGATTCGAATGTTGCGTGCTGCCGAACGCATTAAAGGTGTCCTGGCGTACAATGACGCCCGTGTTGCATGTCAGAAGTTTCTGAGTCTTGATGGTATCGAGGTCGGCGTCTTTCCCGATGGCTTACAGATGACTGTGGAGCTGCTTCGGCGCTTGTTGAGCCTTGAGAGGCCTGAAAATCGAACCGGATTTGCCTACATCGATACAATTGAAATTGCTGTGGATACCGCGATAGAGCAGGGGTGCGGCTGGAGTGTTGCGCGATACCTTGATGCGCTGGCGGCAGAACTGGAAGGGATTGAGCATTGATGACCATCCGACGAGTGCTATGGGGAGTCTTGGTGTTGGCTGCGATGGCGTGCCTTATCCCGGCTGCGAATCGATTCAGGACTGAGCAGCGCAATCGTCGTGTTGAGGTTGCACTCGATATCGCGGAAGTCAGAAAACTTGCAGCGAGCGAAGGTGTACCGCTGGTCGACACGCTGCGACGCTTGAAAAATGCTGGTGCGACAAGCATCCTCATTCAGGAAGACACGCTTGACAGCCTCCGTGATCTTGGAATCGTTGAAATACTTCCATCTACAAAACACCAAACATCACTGCTAATCATCCACCAAGGATTATTTGACCGCATTAAGCGCAATCTTCAGGACAGGACCGCAGTGCAGACGGCAGTCCCGGAGCAGTTTTCGGGCAGTGATTTGGAGGACGCTGGAATTGTGGTTGCGGACCGTTGGGATGCGATCAAGGATATTGGCGTCGGAATTGATCCAGAGGTTGTTACTCTTGTACGCAGCGCCGGTCTGAACGTGGTTGGTCGAGTCATCAACAATCCCAATCCAACAGATTCACGGATTTCCGCGACACTTGATGACGTACGAAAACAAAACATCGATACCGTGATCTTTTCTGGGATGTCTGTTTTGGGTGCAGGAAATCGATATAAAGAGACCGTCAAGCACTTGACCTCTTCTCCCAAGCTTCGCTTCGGCAGTGTTGAGTTTGGTAAGCAAACAGGAGATTCCAACCTCGTAAGGCAGGCGCCATATAACACTATTCGCGTGCACACGGTTACATCCAGCGAAATGGCCACAGCAACGCCAGGTGCCAACATTCAGCGCTTCGCACTCGCTGCCCGCGAGCGGAACATCCGGATGTTGTTTGTGCGCCTCTTCCTGGATGGCGCAGACCCGTTGGATAACGCCATCGCTTATCTCTCGGGTTTACGGAATGCCCTTTACCGATCACAGCTGGGTGTTGGAACAGCGCGGACATATGGCAATATCGGTAACCCGGTACTTGGAAGGATAGCGGCAGGGATTGTCATTGTCGTGGGGGTTGCCTTGCTGCTTGATTTCATATGTGGCTTCTTGATACTTCGAATAGCGCCAGCCGCCATTCTTGCCGGGGTCACGGCCACAACACTCATATCCGTCGCGGGCATAATGCCGGCAATCAAACTTCTTGCTCTTATTGGTGCTTGCATACTTCCATCGCTTGGAGTTGCCGCTCTTCACCCGGCATTCAGGATTCCTGGGATGACGACGATAAAGCGCTTGGTATTGGTTTTTGCCATCACAATGCTTGGGCCGTTAACGGTCGTGGCTATTCATGCAGATACGCTTTTTCTGGTGAAGGGGGATGTCTTTTTGGGTGTCAAATTGACATTGATCGCGCCTCTAATTATTGCAGTACTTCTGCACGGACTAAATCTCAGGGCAGAAAGTCCGTCCGGGTTGGCTCTTGTTGTCCGGGAGCGAAGCTCGATGCTTATTGAGCTTAGCCGGAATCCAATTCTGATCTGGCAGGTGTTGCTTGGTGGTGGAGTCCTCATTGCTCTTGCAATCATGTTGATGCGCAGCGGAAATGAGTCAAGTGTTGGCGTTAGCTCGCTTGAGCTTCAACTGCGCTCTTTGCTGGACCGTGTACTGTTCGTCCGCCCACGCTTCAAAGACATCTTGTTTCAACCGTTTGTTTTGCTGAGTTTGATCCTCGCCAACAAAAAGTTGCCACTGCAACAGATTGCCGCAATACTCGCATCAATCGCATTGGCATCCATGGTCAATACATTCTGTCACCTACATACACCGCTCGTGATCAGTGCCCTACGTGTTGCTTACGGCGTGGTTTTCGGACTGCTTACTGCACTCGTGATAAAACGCATCGCTGACAAGACCGGCCTGCTCCGCCGCGAGGATCCTGCCGGTGCCTAGAGCGGCTATCCTTGGGTATTACGGATTTCGAAATCTCGGCGATGAGGCTGTCCTTGCGGGCATCCATCAAATGCTCTCATCAGGAGAACACGGACCAGCACACGACCTGATGGTCCTGTCGGCTAATCCTGAGTGGACCATGCAACGGCATCCAGGTGTAACCGCAATAAGCCGTTATGGTCTCCGTAATCTTCGGTCGCAGCTCAGAGGCATAGACACATTCATTCTCGGAGGTGGATCGCTTCTTCAGGATGCGACCAGCCTCCGCTCGGTATTCTGGTATGTTCTCGCAGGAATCCTTGCCGAGAGCGCAGCACGCAGGACCATTTGGTGGGGGCAGGGCATCGGACCACTCTCGCATCCCGTGGCGCGTAAACTGACCGGTTTTCTCGCACGCAGAGCCGATTTACTGACGGTCCGCGATGATGCCAGCAAAGCGCTATTGTCAACCTGTATGAGCGGACTAACGATTGATGTCTGCGCTGACCCTGCGTTTTACCTTGGACGTCTCTGTGACAGAACACAAGATACACGAGCGGGCATTTGCTATAGCTTGCGTACCTGGAAGGGGCAGGCGCTGCAATTTCCCGTTGCTGGAATCGATGATGCTTGGCATCTCCCGATGCACCTCCCTGACGATGTGCTTGGCGCGGAGCGCGAGTTGAACTGGGATGTCGCAGCCGGGAGTCCATTTCCGGCGGTGATGAACGCACTCTCGGGGTGTCGCGCTGCCGTCTCTGTGCGCTTACACACATTGATTCTGGGTGCTGCTGCCGGACGGCCAGTCCTTGCAATCAGCTATGATCCTAAAGTCGATGCACTTGCAGCCCAACTCGGGGCACCTTGTATCCCGTTCAGTCAAGCATCACCACAACGTATTTCCCACGAGGTGGATGCTCTTCTGTCGGCTGATGTCACAGGTAATCATCAGGCGGCACGCTGGCAGCTCGCCGACAAAATGGCCGATAAGGCACTGCTTCCGAAACTGAGGTTGGATAGTCTCTATGGTTGCTGAGCTGCTGGCCATCCTGCCGCTGAGTGCCATATTAGGGATGCCACTACAGGATGTCCCGCCGCCTGCATCAATGCCTGGCGCTACGCAGAACCCGGGTACCGAAGTCAATCCAAAGGATGCGGCTAAGCAGAAGGCCAAACTCAAGGTGGACGGGTTGGGTGGCAACACCGATGGTCTGATCGGACAGAGTGGTAATGGTGAGCGCTTATTTGGCGCGTGGGCACGTGGGCTGAATGTTTCTGGTGGGTGGAATCTGGTTGCCCGGGCAAACAATGTGGATGGCAGCCAGCAGGCGCGGGATTGGTTTAATTTTCAAAACAACAATCAATTTTTAAATAACTCAACGCTTGGACCCTTTCAACAAAACCTCAATGTAGGTGTCAGTGGCAAGCTGTTCAACACTGTTGATGTAAACGCGAACCTGTCGAACAATCGAATACGTTCAAGTCTGTCCCAGCTGATGCGGATGCACTTTGACTCGACAAAGGGGACTGTTATCGATGTTGGCGATGTTTCGGCAAGTCTCTCTGGAAACGAACTAATCCCATTCTCACGAAACGTACAGGGCGTAAAATACCAACGCGACCTTGGAGCGGGGAGCAAAGTCTCAACGATCGCAAGCGTTACCCGTGCGCTGACGCGCCGGAACTCGTTTGTCGGACAAGGCACAACGGGGCCATATTATCTGGGTGGCTCGCAAATTGTGCCGGGCACCGAACGGCTTTCCCTCAATGGTCAACCGCTTGATTCCGGAGTCGATTATGACATCGATTATCAACTTGGTATCGTTCGCTTCCTAAAGGGGAGAATCATCAACCGGGCGGACACTGTTGAGTACACCTATGAGCTGCTGAATTACAATAGTGGCCGCGGTGTATTGACGGGCTTTCGGTGGGACCTGCCACTTCAGGGTGGTCGTAATGTCGGTGTGACGATGCTCCGGCAGTCGACATCGGCAGGAGGCAACAGGTCCGGGACTGTCACCGAATATTTTCCCGTGAGTGCTATCGTTTCGACCCGCTATACGCTTGCATCCCCGATAGATGCAACGGCCCCAGTGGAAGTCCGCTACCAGGAGCGTCTCCTGGTTGAAGGTATTGCAGCAGATTATTTCATCAACCGTGAGCTCAACTATATTCAACTCAGACGCCCGCTCCCGCCGGATACATCACTTACCGGTATCTCCAGCCTTCGAATCACATACAAACCTGTGCGCCAGCAAGGTATCGGTGGGGATCGCCAAGTGGTTGGAATAGATACTCAGATTCCGGCCGGCGTAAACGGAATGGTTAAACTGCAGGTTGGACAAAGTGAGGGAGTTACTGCTGCAACCAGTGGGACTGGTGTTGATATTCAAACTCGATTTTCGAGCAGTGAGAAACAAAAAAACAACAAGTGGAGCGTGACTACCGGCATTCGCAATGTCGGTTCGGGTTTTTCCAGTGTCGACTCGACCGCAGGAGCATTTTTGCGTACCGGGCGAGAACTCAAGACCCAATGGAGATTTGCGCCATCCGAGTCAACAGACCTTTCTGGAAACTTCCTGACCAGTCAGTTTCCGAATATCTATAGCGGTTCGACGACAGGAACCACACCAACAGCTCCAACATCATTGTCAGATTCCACCGGCTTGGGATTCACCATCAGTCAGAAGTTAAAGCCTCTAAAGGGAGGGCAGGCTCCTGTTCTGCGAGCGAGTCATAACCAAACAGGCCAGCGGCTCACGTATACGAGTACGGGAAATGGGACTGGAACAGGTACCGGAACAGGATCAAGTACGACTCAGCCAACAAAGTCATCGTATGCAAGCGACTCCATCGGGGTTGACTGGGGCTTTACCAATGTCCAGTTTGGACTCACTATTGATCAGACAACCAGCCAGGGACGCTCCGTCTTTGCAAACGCGTACTCTCAAACGGTTGGTACAGGGCTTGGCAATACCGGCGGAGGCTACCTCGGTGGAATTCAGAATGGAAATGCAAATGCCAATATCACCAATGGCGCCAGTACAAACATCCGATTCAACACCACATACACGCCGAGTACAAGGCTATCGCTCAGCTCAAATCTAGGTTCCAGCCGAAACCGAACCGGGGGCAGTGCAAGCAGTGCGAATGACAACCAAATGTCTCTCTTGTACTGGATTGCACCTGATAAAGTTCAACTCGATGTTCAGTTGACGGACAGTCAGAATGGACAGAGTTTGGATGGCTTTTACGGCACTGGTGGTTCGATTGGTGGAGGCGGCAACACGGGGCTTACATCGACGGGGCAACAAACGCGCACGCGCGATATCCGCCTGACGTTCACGCCGACACAGGCTATCCGTGCGGAAGTTCGACGTAGCTCATCACTCATGCTCGTTCCGAATTTCGATAACACAGATATGACGAGCAATGATTTCGTCTTCACGTATTCACCCTCTGCCGAGTTCAATGTCAATGCCACCGTGAGCCAGCAAATTGGACGCTACGTCGGAGGTCAAGGCGACTTCGATAATACGAACTGGTCATTCATGACAACCCATGGCCGCCCCGATGGTCTTCAGGTACGAACTGCATTTATGCGTATGAACTTTGGGTCATCTACGATGATGGGCGGTGGAGGGATTGGTGGAATCGGTGGGGGAATTGGCGGAGGTATTGGTGGAGGAGCCTTTAGTCTGCAGCAGGGAACCAATGATGTGATAACGGTCCGGGTGGACATTCCCGCCAAGCGGTTTGTTCCGTTCGTTGAGCTAAATGATTTGAATGCCAGCAATCCGCTGACAAATACCTCCGGAGGTGGAAGCCAGGGAGCGTACTATGCAAGCTCCAATTACCACCGGATCGAAGCAAGACTTGGCATCGACTTTAGACTGACCCAGCTTTTTGGTGCTACCCTTGATGTGCGATTTGCCAGGCTCCGGGATCGCGACAATGCAGCGTATTCGTATTCTGCACGGTCGTTCAACTTCGATGTGTCTGCAAGATTCTGACATTTACGCCCCCGATACCGCTACATACCGTAATGCGGTAGCGCAATACAGGACTTCAGCCGATGACTCCATTTCAAGGGCATAGGTGGTGTCGATAAGGGTAGTACGTGAATTTGCACCCTTTGCAGGATGCCGATGTTATTGGCAAGCGGTAGGATTCCGTATGGATCCATCATTGTTGGGACAGCTGAAATCTGCCAGGGATGCATCAAGGTCTCTGGGAAGATTGACTGGGGAAACCCGCTCAGCGTTGGTTCTTTCAATGGCAACATCCCTGATGGCGGCACGTGACGAGATACTTTCTGCGAATGCATTGGATGTCGAGCGTGCAGTGGCAAATGCGGCAGCGCCGTCGATGCTTGATCGATTACGGCTGAACTCTTCGCGGATTGGACAGATAATCTCGGACATGCATTCGGTGGCGGCGTTACCCGACCCAATTGGGAAAACGCTATATACGCATCAGCAGGCAGAGGGCTTGTCGATCCGAAAGGTTTCGGTTCCGCTGGGTGTTGTTGGTGTGGTTTACGAGGCCCGACCAAACGTCACTACCGATATAGCGGCACTCTGCATCCGTAGCGGTAACGGCATTGTGTTGCGTGGTGGATCGGAAACCATTCATACGAACAAGGCGATGGTGGATGCCCTGAAACAGGGGTTGGCGGACCACTCGGACGCCTTACAGTTCATTAATGATACGAATCGCGACCGCGTGATCGAGCTGATTACTGCGGATAAGTACATCGATGTCCTGATTCCACGGGGGGGAGCTGCACTTGGGCGTCTCTGCTGCGAGCAGGGGACCGTACCGGTGATTGTTGGAGGAGCGGGTGTTTGTCACCTGTTTCTGGATGAGAGCGCAGAACCAACCGGAGCATTGGAAGTCATTTTGAATGCCAAGACGCAACGAACGTCGGTCTGCAATGCGCTGGATACACTGTTGATACATGCAAACGTTATTGCCAGTGTCGGCATTGCGATCGCTTCAGTTCTGCACGTTGACGGAGTCTGCATTCACGCAGATGAAGCAGCTGGGGAGCTTCTTAAGCGTCACGGGGTGCCCTACGTTCCAGTGACGGAAGCAGATCTTGCCACAGAGTGGCTTGGAATGCATATCAATTTAGTGGTTGTAGACGGCATCTCCGATGCAATTTCCCATATTCAGCGCTACGGAAGCCACTCGGATGGAATCCTGACCGAGGATCCGCTATCGGCGGAGAGGTTTGTTAGTGAAGTCGATTCGCCGGCGGTGTTTGTCAACGCGAGTACGCGCTTTCACGATGGTGGACAGTTTGGGTTAGGAGCCGAAGTTGCGGTTTCGACGCAAAAGGTTCATGCACGTGGACCACTTGGCCTCGAGGCATTGACAAGTGCTAAGTGGATTGTCTCCGGAGCGTATCACTGCCGTGGGTAAACGCGCATTCGAAACGCTCCGACGTATCATTCTGATTAGCCGGCCACGGTTCTGGATGTATACCGTTGGTCCATTTGTCCTTGGTACCTTCGCAACGGCCCCGGGCTACGAAACGTTCATCTCTGCCCCGTTCTGGATATACATGCTTGGTTTTGTTCTGGCTGCGAATGTGCTCATTTATGGAGTTAATGACCTTTCTGATACAGACACCGACAAGCACAATGCTAAGAAAGGGTCATACGAAGTCCGTCTTGAGAAGCAGCAACGGAATGCCACTGTTGTAGCGTGTGGAATGGCGCTGGGAGTGCTGATTGTTATGGTTGTTGGTCAACCGATGCGAACTGCAATCCTGATGACCATTTTTGTTTTGTTGAGCGTAGGTTACAGTGTCTCGCCAGTGCGGTTTAAGGCACGTCCCTTTTGGGATTCCATTAGTAATGTTCTATATGCAATGCCCGGCTTTATCGCGGCAAGCGTGTGGGCGCCAGACAAGGACATTCCGTGGGTGGCAGTTCTTGCTGCGTGGCTATGGTGTATGGCGATGCATACGTTTTCAGCGGTTCCGGATATCACAGCTGATTTAAATGCAAAGCTCCAAACGACAGCAACCCGCCTCGGTGCACGAGGCGCACTGTTGTACTGTGGGGGATGCTGGCTTGCGAGTGCGGTATTGCTTGGCGTTACGCTTAACAGCGTTCTATATGGAGTTGCCTGGGCGATATTGGCAGGGCTCATTTACATCGGAATGATTGCGTCCTGCCTTCGCTCCGGGGCAACTGAGCAGGTCGCATTCAGACATTACCGGGCATTCCCAGTGATAAATGCAGCTATCGGTTTTGGTACGACGATGGTTGTTTTAGCCATGCGCTGGCCTCTTTTACATCCATGAAACTCTCTGTAATCAGATGATTTCCTGTTAGAAGGTCTCCTCCGGACGTACACTAACAACTTATGGCAACGCTTCTCTCTGTCCGTGACCTGAGCTACAAAATCGCAGGTCGCCAGTTGTTTTCATCGCTCACATTTGGAATTGAGGATGGCGATCGAATTGGGCTTATAGGGCCAAATGGTACCGGGAAGTCGACGCTTCTGAAGATTCTGACCGGTGAAGAGAGACCGGCAGGTGGAGAGCTGTCAATGCGCCGCGGCACACGCGTCCTGCGTGTTACACAGGACGACACATTTCCCGATGGGGCAACCATTGAGAGTGTGCTAACCGATGCCGCAAATGCTGCTGGCGTTGAAGATGTCGTAACAGAAGTTGCAATCGCGATGGCGATGTGTGGCTTCTCGGCTGGCGGTGAGGTCGTTGCCACACTCTCAGGCGGCTGGAAGAAGCGACTCGCACTCGCAGCCGCGAGGATACAGCAACCAGATGTGATGTTGTTGGATGAGCCGACAAACCACCTGGACTTGGATGCTGTCCAATGGCTTGAAGATTGGCTTGCCAGTGCCAGTTTTGCCAGTATCACAATCACCCACGACCGCTATTTTCTTGAAAATACGGCCAGTCGAATCATCGAACTGGGACCAGTGTATGCCGATGGATGTCTCCAGGTTGATGGTGCGTATTCGGATTATCTTGAGGCACGTGCCAATTACATGGCTTCTCTTGACAAGCAGCAACACGCGATGGCTGGGGATGCCCGCCGCGAGCTGGCTTGGCTACGGCGTGGTGCGAGAGCACGCACAACGAAGGCTAAGGGGCGGATACAGGATGCCCATGAGTTAATGGCAGATCTGGCTGCTATTGAGCAGCGAATCGCAGCAAAGAATACGGTAAAGCAGACGGCATTTGCAGCCAGCCAACGGTCGACAAAGGAACTGATTCGAGCTGAGGGTTTAAGTAAATCCCTTGGTGGAAAGCAGCTCTTCAACAACTTGGAACTGGTCGCAAGCCCTGGAGACCGCATCGGTCTCGTTGGTCCGAATGGTGTCGGAAAGACGACGCTTATCCGCGTATTGGTTGGGGATTTGGAAGCCGATTCTGGAGTGCTGGTGCGTGCTGAAAAGCTGCGGGTGGTTTGGTTTGACCAGTCACGCGCACAGCTCGATATGCAGGGGACCGTACGTGACGTTCTCTGTCCAAATGGTGACACGGTTCATCATGATGGACATTCATGGCACGTAACGGCATGGGCTAAGCGCTTTGGCTTTTCTGAAAACCAGCTTGGCAGTCTGGTCGGCGTCTTGTCCGGAGGTGAGCAGGCAAGACTTCTCCTGGCTAAGCTGTCATCGGTAGTCGCTGATGTTTTGATTGTCGATGAACCAACAAACGACCTTGATCTCGCCAGCCTTGAAGTGCTTGAGGGGGCGCTCTCGACATTTCCTGGATGTGTGATTTTAGTGACGCACGACCGGTACTTCATGGATGCCGTGTCAAACCGTATTCTGCATTTTGATGCGGGCAGTGTCACGGAGTACGCCGACTTTGTGCAGTTTATGGAGAGATTTACGGAGCGCCAGGGACAGCCGCTGAAGAGTGAATCCAAAGTAGTGGAAAAGCCCGTTGCACCTCGAAATGCACTGACTGCAAGCGAGCGCCGGGAGCTCTCAAATATAGATGATGCAATCGCTACTGCTGAGGCTGAAGTCAGCCGGCTCGAAGCGCTCATGGCATCTGATGAAGTGGCCACCGACGCTGCAAGGCTGTCTGAAATTTGGGATAAGTTGCTGCCGGCGGCAAAGGCAAAAGTCGATGATGTCTATGCGCGGTGGGAGTATCTTGAGGCGAAAAAGGCGGGAGGCTAAGGCTTTTTTGCATTGTTTTTTGCCACAGAAGGACTTACTAAACGTAAAAAAAAAAAAAACACCCTCCCAGGAGTTAGCCCGGGAGGGTGTTTTCACTGACTCGCTTTATTGGAAGAAGCGGGTCTCGATATTGCCGAGGAAGCGGCGGAGCGGTGTTCCACCAAGCTTACCAGTAGCAGGAATCGTGATCATCGTGTCCGTTGCATTGCCCTTGCCATCGTTTACCAAGGTGGATGTGGTTCCAGCCTTGATGTTGTGGCCATTCGGGATACGCAGCTCAGGATGGTCGAATGGAGCGCTCATTTTCTCAACACGTGGGTCGGTCAGCTCAAGGAGGAACTGAAGGATGTCACGTTTGTCAAACGTCGTTACGAGTCCGATCAAACCGAGCTCAGGAGCAGTGTTTGGTAGGTTCTCGATTCCGAAGTCACCACCACGATGGTAGTTGTTGAGCGCTTCATGCAGCGTAGCATAGCCACCGGTGTGCATGTATGGGCCGGTCAATGCAACGTTACGCAGCATTGGGGTCTTGAATGCACCCTCGATTGCCAGGCGGCTGTCAGGATAGATGACGTTGTCAAAGAGACGGTTGTCATCGACCAACAGGCCAAGTTGGATTCGCTTTGCATAGGACAGAGGAACACCGAATGGGTCATTTCCACCAATTCCAAGATCTTCGAGCGTTGGGCGAATACCGATGTTGTAGTAGCCGATGTCATATGCAGAGTTGATTGCATCAGCCATTGGCATGAACTCAGCTGGGTACAGGAAGCCAAGGCCGAGCAGAAGTTCCTGTGCCTGAACTGGCGTTGTAGCGTTGGACAATGGTCCACCAGCATGGCAGTTGATACACCCTGCTTTACCGATGAACAGATTGTAGCCACGGATTGCACTAGCCGACATCGCTGTCGCATCGCCCTTCAGCCACTTGTCAAGAGGTGTCTGGTCGGAGATCAATGTTGATTCATACATCAGGACCGACATACCGAAGATCAGCGACATGTTTGCCTGCATGTGCGTGTATTCACCGGTTGGGGAAGCAACAACACGGCCCTGTGCATTGACAGTGAACTTGTTGGTACCGTTCCACCACTTGTCCTGGATGGCTGCACGAATCATCGCATCGTACGTGGTATTTAGACCCTTGAGTGCGTTTGCATCTGCTCCGAGGACAGAGTCATCGGCT
Source organism: uncultured Armatimonadia bacterium (assembly GCA_964606305.1). Classification (GTDB taxonomy): domain Bacteria; phylum Armatimonadota; class Armatimonadia; order Armatimonadales; family Armatimonadaceae; genus CAIRTT01. The sequence continues at coordinate 12,153 of CAZSGJ010000010.1, read as the reverse complement.
GCAACCTTTTGGAGTCCAAGAGGCTTGAGTCCAAGAAGCTTTTTACCAACAGCTGCGAAGTTACGTCCGCCGTGTGCCATTTCAACATCACTGTTGACTGGTCCGACAGCCTGGGATGCAAGGGATGCATTTGCGATCAGAACCTGAACTGGAAGCGCTTCACCCGTTACCGGATCGGTCTCGTAGACACGTGCTTCTGTATCAGAATCACCGAATGGGTTGACACCGTTGAACTCGTTGTGTGCACGGCCATCCCAGAAGTTACGGTTGTTGAAGATGGAGTTGATAACGGATGGAGCATTGCGTCCGGTTACCTGACGGGTATTGATGGCCGTCTTGGAGTAGATTGGGTCCTTCTGGACGATTCCTGCGTCGACAGCCGTCGCGGTCAAGCCTGTAAAGATTGTCTTGAAGACGCCCTGGCTGCCGACGATATCGTTGGAGGAACGTACCTTTGGTGACAACGGGTCAAGTGCGACAGTAAACTTCGTGAATGGGAAGTGGGTGTCGAGCTTGAGCTGGAAGTTGACCGCGTGACCATTATCAAACTTGGCATCCGGTCCGATCGCAATCTGGTTGCGGTCACGGCCATCGGCTCCGGCCTGATAATGGCAGGATGCACAAGCCGTGATTCCATCGGAGCCTGCCTGCATGTCCCAGAAGAGGGCTTTGCCAAGTTTGATTGCTGCTGCACGATCCTTGATATAGACGTCGAGGTCTGCTGGCATCGGAACCGGTACCGTATCCAGCGGTACCGGAAGGATGGCAACAAGTCCACCAGCTCCTGCTGGAGCGGGTGCCTGCGCGTTGGCAGGTTGTTGGGTGTACAGCTGCGCTGCAATCGCAAGGCCACTGAGACCGAGCGCTGCAACACAGCGTAGCGTGTTCTGTTTGTTTATTACCATGATTGATTCATCTCTCTGACACTAACTAGGGCGATTTCTACTGCTGTCTCTTCATGAAAAGACTTATGTAGAAATCATCGATATGAACAACAAATAGTTACAAGTTCATATACAAAGCGAAGTATAGAGAGTGAATACAGAGTTGCCATTGCTACAATTACGAGTATTGTTGTCCGCATTAATGCTGGCATTTCGAACTGCGTTTATCGCACGTAAGACGGGATGGTGCAGGAGATATATTGATCCGTATGCGAGTCATAAGTCAACGTGGTGTGTCAAGTAATTTGACATAGTCTGGCGCTGTGTAGACTGTTGATACCGTGCGTTCTGATTGGCAAACTGAACCCCTATAACAACGCAAAACCCGCCGGGACATGTGTCCAGGCGGGTTTTGGGAGCTATTGCTTCAGAATCAGAAGAAACGGGTTTCCGTGTTTCCGAGGAAGCGGCGCAGTGGTGCTCCACCGTTCTTACCTGTTGCAGGGATGACCTTGACGTCGTCCTGTGCAGCTCCATCTCCACGGTTGATGACCGTGCTGGTCGTGCCAGCCTTGATCGTGTGGCCGTTAGGAATCGTCAGCTCAGGGTGATCGAATGGAGCAGACATGTTCTCGACTCGTGGGTCCGTCATCTCGAGCATCAGCTGAAGAAGGTCACGCTTCTGGAAGATTGTCATTCCACCCGCCATCGCTACGTCAGGCGAAAGGTTTACGAAGTTCTCGCGGCCAAAGTCACCTACACGGTGGTAGTTGTTGATGACCTGTGAGAGGGTTGCATAGCCACCAGTGTGCATGTATGGAGCTGTCAGTGCTACGTTACGCAGACCAGGAGTCTTGAAGGCGCCATCGATTGCCAAGCGGGTTGTAGGAGTGATTTCCTGGCCTGCTGGGCGGTTCGGATCGAGGATTGTACCAATCTGAACACCACGGCTGAAGGACAGTGGGTTACCGAATGGATCGTTAGCACCGATTCCGATGTCTTCGGCTGTTGGGCGAACACCGATGTTGTAGTAGCCGATGTCATATGCCGATGGAAGCGTATCAGCCATTGGCATCACTTCTGTGAAGACACGGAGTCCCTGAAGCGCTGCATCGATTGCCAGGACTGGCGTAGCTGCATTTGTCAATGTTGCACCTGCATGGCAGTTTGTACAGCCCTGAGTTTCGAGTACCGTGATTCCACGGATTGCGGATGCCGACAGTGCAGCGGTGTCACCGGCAAGATAACGGTCGTAAGGCGTTTGATCCGAGACCAGCGTTGATTCGTACATCATGATCGCAAGACCAAAGATCAGCGAGAAGTTACCTTCCATGTGGCCGTATTCACCAGCCGGTGCTGCTACCACACGTCCCGTACCATCGACGGTGAACTTATTGGTTCCGTTCCACCACTTGTCCTGTACTGCAGCCCGAATGAGTTCGGCATACGTTGTGTTAAGACCCTTTGTAGGATTAGCGATTGGTCCGAGCACAGAGTCATCCGCAGCGACTTTCTGCAGGCCCAGTGGTTTAAGTCCGAGGAGCTTCTTGCCAACCTGTGCAAAGTTTCGACCAGCGTGTGCCATTTCTACAGAGTTGTTCAATGGACCTACTGCCTGCGATGCAAGCGATGCGTCCAGAATCCGCACTTGAGTAGCGACGGCCTGTCCTGTGACAGGATCTGTTTCGTAGACGCGGGCGTTTACATCAGAGTCACCGAACGGGTTTACGCCATTGAACTCGTTGTGAGCACGACCATCCCAGAAGTTGCGGTGGTTGAAGATTGCGTTGATGACGGACGGAGCATTGCGTCCGGTTACCTGACGGGTGTTGATGTTCAAGCGGTTGAAGGTTGCGTCAGGGCGGACAATTCCTGCATCAAAGGCTCCAACGGAACCTACGCCTGCTGCTCCGACAGAGAGGCCGAGGAAGTCGGCCTTGAAGACGCCTTGGCTGCCAACGATGTCATTGGAGCTGCGAATCTTCGGGGATGCGTTGTTCAGTGCATCCTGAAACTTGGTGAATGGGAAGTGGGTGTCAAGCTTAAGTTGGAAGTTGACAGCGTGTCCGTTATCATACTTGCCATCCGGGCCCATCGCGACCTGATTGCGGTCACGGCCATCGGCACCAGCCTGGTAGTGGCAGCTTGCACATGCGGTTCCATCGGAGCCGGCCTGTTGATCCCAGAACAGGGCCTTTCCAAGGCGAATGGCTGCTGCACGGTCTTTGATGTAAACGTCAAGGTCAGCTGGCAGAGGAACGGCTACACTTGCAAGCGGGGTCAATGGCAGCGGTGCATCTACTGGGGGAACCTGCGCGGTTGCAGGCTTGATGGACGTGAACTGAGCTGCGACGGCAACTCCGGACAGACCAAGCACGGCTACCCACTTGGCAGCGGACTTGGATGCGACAAAACTGTTTTGATTCATCTGACTTGTCTCCTAAACAAACTGGATACATCGTTGGTATCCACTCGGCTCCCGCCGGGCGTCCGGTTCGCTATCGCGTTCCGGCTCCCGTGACAGGTCGCATCGATGTGGGGAGTATAAGCAGGAATGAATTATTCTGTATTCGTAATGTTACGGGTGTTTGAATGACATATTAGGTGAATATATGCGTATAACTTAATGGTTATTTATGTTTATGTGTACGGTGTTGATGTTCAGTTGGTGGTGCGCAAAAGACATTGAAATAATGCTGAATGAAATCGCGGCAGAGGAAATCATTTGGTGAATGTAATATCTGTGTTTTTCAAATAGTCATTACACTTACGTATTATCGAAATTACACTATTGTTAATGTGTGAGAGCGTAACTAGGCAATTTTCCGTCGCGAATCGAATGATAAAGCTGCCTTTGATCAGAATGTGGTGATGGACTCAGGTCGACGGAGTTGAGTGCAGGTTTGATAGAAATTATCAATGCGTTGACTGAGATTTTTGTGGGAGCACTCACGGCGATCACAGGCCTTTCGTCACTTTGCGTCCCATCGTGCCGTCAAGGTCCTGAAGGTGTAATCCAAGGTTGCGACTAAAAAATGCTCATTTCGCATCAACGAGTTGCTCCTGATGAAACAAAAAAACTGCAGCACCCGCGCGGGTGCTGCAGCTGCGTAATGCAATGAGACGTTAGAATGTGTTCGTTCTCGTCTCGGTGAAGCCCAGGAAGCGTCGGAGCTTGGCGCCTCCAACACGACCAGTAGCAGGAATCGTAATCATGTCATCGGTAGCCGTTCCGTTACCACGGTTTACGAGTCGGCTGGTTGATCCTGCTGCATTTGGATGTCCATTTGTGATTCTAAGTTCAGGATGATCAAACGGTGCAGACCGGTTTTCAACCCGCGGGTCGGTTAGTTCAAGCAAGAACTGAACGAGATCCTGCTTTTGGGCAATCGTTAGTTGTGGATTGACTGCGACATCGGGAGACAAGTTCACACCGTTGTCATGGTCGAATCCCCGGTTATAGAGGTTGATTGCCTGGTGCAGGGTCGAGTAGCCACCTGTGTGGTTGTAAGGAGCCGTTAGAGCCACGTTTCGCAATCCGGGAGTTTTGAATGCACCATCGATAGCCAACCGTGTAGTTGCCGTAACTACCTGACCGGCTGGCCGATTAGGGTCCTGCAAAATTCCTAGTTGTAGTCCTCGTGCATAGGACAATGGATTTCCAAATGGGTCGTTTGCACCAATACCGATGTCCTCTGCAGTCGGTCGGATACCCACATTGTAATAACCAATGTCATACGCGCTAGGAAGGAGATCGCGCATCGGCATGACTTCTGTGAAGATGCCAATCCCAAGAAATGCCGCATCCTGCTGCAGAACGGGGATGGTTGCGTTCGAAAGTGGACCACCCGCATGGCAAACGACACAGTTCGCGGGTCCAATAAACAAGTCATAGCCGCGGCGCGCGCTTGCTGTCATCGCAGTAGTGTTTCCTGCCAGGAAGCGGTCAAGTGGCGTTTGATCCGACACGAGGGTCGATTCATACATCAGGACAGCAAGACCGAAAATCAGCGAAAAATTGGCCTCTGTGTGCGTGTAGATGCCTGCTGGGTCCGGGATGATGCGACCTGCAGACACGCTGAACTTATTGACCCCATTAATCCATTTTGGCTGAAACGCTGCTGAAACCAGTGCTCCATATGTGGTGGTCAGTCCATTTCCGGTTGGATTGGCAAGGCTGCCCAAAACGGAATCTGTTGTGCTCACCCGTTGTAGTCCAAGTGGCTGCAGTGCGAGTAACTTTTTGCCGACGGCTGCAAAATTACGTCCTCCGTGCGCCATCTCAACATCACTATTGACAGGACCAACCGCTTGACTGGCTAGGGATGCATTTGCAATTGCAATCCGAACAGGCGTTGCCTGAGCTGTTATTGGGTCAATGTTTTCGTACACGCGTGCGTTGACATCGGAGTTTCCAAACGGATTCACACCATTGAACTCGTTATGAGCACGGCCATCCCAGAAGTTCCGATCGTTAAAGATGGCGTTTATAACGGATGGAGCATTGCGGCCCGTTACCTGCCGGGTATTGATTCCACTTGAACTAAATGCTCCGCCACTGCGGACTGTGCCTGCATCTACTGCGGTGTTGGTAATTCCAATGAATGTCATGGCGAATACACCCTGACTTCCTACGATGTCATTGTAATTCCAAAGTTTAGTTGATAATGGGTCATTTACCGATGAGAACTTTGTAAATGGGAACCTGGTTGTCGTCGTCAGCTGTTGATTGACAACATGACCACTGTCCCAGCGACCATCCGGTCCTTGGGCACGTTGATTCTTGTCACGACCATCCGCACCAGCCTGGTAATGGCATGATGCACACGCGGTGACGCCATCCGAGCCCACCTGCATGTCCCAAAAGAGCGCTTTTCCGAGGCGAATGGCTGCATCACGGTCCTTTATGTAAAGGTCTAAGTCAGCCGGTAGGGGAACTGGAATAGTATTGAGTGGAACAGGCAAAAAAACCGGTGGAGGAGGTGGTACCTGAGCCACCGCCTCTTGGGATGTAAAGACAAATGGCATGGCACATCCCGTGGCCAGCCCAAGTGCAACCAGTCCTCTAATTGATTTTGAGGAAGGTATTTTCGATTTCATTATTTAGTCTCCAACTCCATCAGCGGTTGTAAGGGTTACCGATACGAGGCAGCTTGTTTTGAGGGGACGGATGCGTGCTCGTCAGACTTACCACTGAACATAGTAATCTTACCTAATCAGTATTGTTAATATAACCAATATGTGTCTGGTCATTGCCCGCAGCTGCAGTGATTACGGGGCAAACACAATCTCAGTAGGTGTTCTTGCTACGTTGAAAGTGCTTAGGAAGAAAGTTAGATATGCCTATATGGAGTTGGTGTGAAAGATACGTTCGTATTTAGCGAAA
>CAZSGJ010000010.1:4132-5783 GCA_964606305.1 uncultured Armatimonadia bacterium | reverse complement strand
CATAACGCGTTCTCGGTCAGGGTAACCAGTGCACTTTTTCGACATCGCTGCTGATTGAACCTATCCCCATTTCAAATTTAGGGAGGTGTCATGATGACATGGCAAAGTCGCAGCACCCAGACGATCAAAAATCCAGCCGCACTGATGATCAATGGGACACGCAAGAGACCTTTCAGTTTTTGCAAAGCCTTGTTGGGATTCGGAACGTAGTCATTGACTCCGGTGGCAACGCTCAGAGCAAGTAAAGTAAAGATAGCCGGTCCCAGCGGATGGAAGTCTAGTGCCTGATCTAAGTGTCCATGTCCAGTGGAAATAAGCGAACGGGTCATCCCGCAGCCGGGACAGGCAATCCCTGTCAAATTCCTGAAAATGCAGAGCTTTGGCATGCCAAGGACTGTCTCTGCGTTCGGTAACGGTGACGGAATCAGAACAGCACCAATCAATAGACACAGCGCCCAAAACCAGTCAGCGGTCAGAATCCTAGTGATGGCATGGATGGAAGCCTTGGTTGGAGCTGGCAATTTCTCTAGCGCGTCGAGCGGTCCCAGTTACGCCAGATATCATTCAGCTGCTGCTGTTGCATCAGGGTGTTCACAACTCCAACACCGGCGAAGTTGAGAACCAGGTAAAGGATGCCGTTATCGACCGGGCGAATGCCAACATTTTCTTGCAACCGAACAATTTTCTGAGCCATCTTCCAGTCCCAGAAGTAACTATAAATGAAGCACGTGACGATCGTCAGAAGGACTTCAAGCCCCGGGTTGGTGTCCGTTTCGCCTAGGGCATCCTGTACCTCCTGGCTAACACGATGCATCCAAACCAGATAGTAAATTCCGCAGGTCACCAAACTCAGAATAAGGACCATGGCAGGATCCTGACGGGTCCCGGGTCGTGCTGAATAGCTTTGAAACATGGACATTTCCTCGTAGATGTGGTTCTAACGAACTTCTGCACCCGATGCGACGCGCTTAGCCGGTTGGAGCAAAATAGCTTTGCCATCTTCATCCGTTGCGGCAAGCAGCATCCCCTGACTCTCGACGCCACGGAGCTTTGCGGGCTTGAGGTTATACACAACCACGATTTGCATTCCGATAAGTTCCTCAGGCGTGTAGGAATCAGCGATTCCGCTCACAATCTGACGCTTCTCCTCACCAAGCTGTACTTCAAGGCGCAGCAGCTTCTTAGCTCCTTCAATCTTTTCCGCGTGGGTGATGTCAGCGATACGGAACTGAACCTTTACAAAGTCATCGATGGTGATCTCACTCGATTTAGATTCTTCTGAAGGTGCTGTATGTTCCACGGATTTGTTTTCTCCTGATGACTTTTGAGCAGCCTTCGTTGCCGCCTTTGGGGTTGTTTCTACGACGGGGACAGGGAATGCGAGGCGGGGGAAGATGACATCGCCTACCGCTGTTTGTCCACCAAATGGAAGTGCACCAAACGTTGTCAAGCGGTCAAAGTCACCCGATGCGACATTTGGATCTAGACCCAACTGACGGAGAACCTCTCCGGCGGCGTGTGGCATCGCCGGGAGTAACAGGACGGCTGCAAAGCGAACGCCTTCAAGAGCGTTATAAACGGCTGTGTCCACTTCGGATGTGGCACCGGTCTTCGCGGCCTTCCATGGAGCCGTTGCTGCCAAATAGCGGTT
>CAZSGJ010000010.1:0-4032 GCA_964606305.1 uncultured Armatimonadia bacterium | reverse complement strand
GTGTCATCCGAGAAGCGAATATCACGGAGGAGGTAGTAACGCAGCGCATCGCGGGCAACGAGTGGGTTGGCTCCGCTTGCATCCACCAGCTTCTCAACCACCGCCTGCGGCGTTGGAATATTGCCCTTGCTCTTACTTGCCTTGCCAAGCTGACCTTCTTCATCACGGACGACCCACCAGCCATGACCGACAACGTGGGTTGGCAGGGGAAGGTCCAGCGCCATCAACATCGCTGGCCACAGCGTTGCATGAAAGCGTGTGAAAATTTCCTTTGCCATTAGGTGTGCGGTGGCAGGCCACGTCTGGTCCCACGATGGATTGTTTGGCCACCCGGACTCGGTGAGGTAGTTGATCAACGCATCAAACCAAACATAGATGACCTTGCTTGCATCACCAGGCACTTCAATGCCCCAGCCAGCGTTCTTACGTGAGATGGCGATGTCACGGAGGCCTTGCTCAATAAACGCGAGGACCTCATTCCGACGGGTATCGGGAATCAGAAAGCTCGGGTTACTGAGAATGTGTTCTTTGAGGCGATCACCATAAGCCGAAAGTCTGAAGTAATGCACATCCTCCCGGATACGCTCAACCTTGGCCCCGGTTTCCTTGACGATGCCATTTTCATCGACATCCGTGTCTCGGAAGAACGTTTCGTCTGCGACCGAGTACCAGCCTTCATAAACTCCAAGATAAATGTCGCCAGACTTTTCGAGACGTGTGAAGACTTCACGGACGACATCCTTGTGACGGTCTTCGCTGGTCCGGATGAAGTTGTCATAGCGGCAGTCCAGGAACTTCCACGCCTCAACAAAGCTCTGGGAGACCTTGTCTACAAAGGCTTGAGGGGTCTCACCAGCAGCAACCGCCGCATCGGATACCTTTTGCGCATGCTCATCCGTGCCGGTCAAAAACCACGTGTCACGCCCCTGCATCCGGTGATACCGAGCCTGAGCATCCGCCAGAAGAGTTGTCGTTGCAGTCCCAACGTGAGGCACGGCGTTGACATAATAAATGGGAGTGGTGATATACGTTCGCATGGAGAGTTCCTGAAGTTATGCGGCGAGGCCGCGAGGTTTTTCAAAGGGGTGATGGCAGCCACACGGGCTACCGGCGCGGAACCCCTCAGCCACCGCCCGGGGCAATTGTTCGACAACAGGGTGTACCACTTGCCTGACTGGTGCTACAGCTTGGATCCGCAAAACCCGTCGCTGCAAACATGGATAGCTGGCGCGATGTTTCCGCGGAACCACAAACTGGACACGGCTCTGGGTCATCTTTTCTTGAAAATGGACGCATCGTCTCGAACTGATTCCGGCAGGACTTGCACTTAAATTCGTAGATTGGCATAGCCTTTATTGTATCTGATGCAACCAGCCGGCTCCGGTTTGAACGACTAGCTTGGGGTATGCGATTTGCAGAAGTGCCGGCAGATTCTCGATGTCTTCACGGTTGTAACGAATCAGGCGCTCCAGTGCACTGGAATCCCTGCGGGAGACCCAAAGCCTCCAAAGCTCAACCGCATCCCAGCCACTTAAGCCTGCAGCTTCATCCGAGCGTTCAATCCCAAAGCGATGCTCAATCGCCTTCAGACCGCCCTTAATTCCAATACGACGCATCACGTTGCAGACATCCACATGTGGAATCTCAAAATCAACGGATGGAAAGCGCCGCTTCAGAAATGGCACATCAAAGCCCGTACCGAAAAACGAAACCATCAGTTTGACATCGGCGAAAATCTCTGGAAACCGCTCAATGTCACGCCCCTTAACCAAAATGTGCGTGTCGTAGGCTCCGTGCATTCCGATAATCGTGATGTCATCGGCATCGTAGCCGCCGTTGGTCTCGATATCGATGCACATCGCTTGTTCCCAAAGCCATGGCAGCAGACGTACCATCTCCTTCGACCCGAGGCGCGCCACAAACCATCCCCAATCCTCGATTTGAAAAGCCTCCAATGCCTGGTCCGCCGCCCGTTTAATGGCATCCGCCTTGGTCGCACTCACCGGTAACTTAGCGTCAATCACCGAGTCCCAGTGGTGAAAGCCAGCATCCCATAGCTGCTGCTCAGACTTTTCACCAACACCAGGTGCGATTACAAATGTCCCAGTCAGCCACGGCTTATAGCGGTCAAGTGGAATCGGCATTACAGCAGACCGTGCGCTTCCTTGATGTAGCGGTAGGATGATTCCACCGATGCAAATGCATCCCGGTGACACTCATCCTGCTCCACGCACCACCATTCAACACCCGCTGCATTCCCGGCTTCAATAATCGACTCCCATGGGAGGTTACCTTCGCCGATAGGGGCCATTACCGGGTTGCCTTTGATTACGGCTTTGTCCTTGATGTGCACCACCGGAACGCGGCCGTTCATGCGAGAAAACAGCTGCGTAGGGTCAACGCCACCATGCCACGCCCAGTAAACATCCAGTTCCAAAAAGTAGTCCTGACCACCCTCGTTGATCAAAACATCCCAGGGAGAAACATCGGATCCTAAGGCTCCACGGTCAAATTCGAATGCATGGTTGTGATGACCAAAGCGTATTCCGGCATCGGCCAGCTTACTCCTAACAGTCAAACTCTCCCTCAGAAAGCGCTGATATTCAGCAGGATTCAGCTTGTCATAGCCATCCGGGATGCCGCCGATCGCCACATAGTCGCAACCAATGGACTTATGAAGTTCGATTTCACGTTCAGTGTCTGCAACGAGCGAACCCCACGGCCTGTGCGTCGCGATACAGCACATGTCAAGCTCACGAAGCCACGCACCGAGTACATCCGGTGACAGGTCGGAATCCAGGGCAGCAACAGCACTCACCTGAACTGCACGAAACCCAATTTCTCGTACACGCTCGAGTGTCGTCCGTACGGAATCCGCAGTCTTTGTAAACGCGCGTAGCGTGTAAAGCTGGAGCGCCTGCCCAGGCATCAGGCGCCACGCTCGATATCTGCTGCAATCCGGATTGCTGCCTCGCGCGGTTCATCCGCACCGGTAATCGCACGCCCAATAACCAAATATGTGGCGCCACTTGCAACGGCCGCCTCTGGCGTTGCAATACGTGCCTGATCGTGTGCCGCCACGCCCTTTGGGCGAACGCCAGGCACGACGGTGACAAAGTCACTTCCAAGGGATGTTCTAATCGCTTCAACTTCATGCGGAGAGCAGACCACACCATCGAGGCCATTTGCGTGGCACAAACCCGCAAGGTGCAAGACATGGTCATTTACCGTTCCAGCAACGCGCAGATCTGAATTCAGTGCATCCTGGCTGAGACTTGTGAGGACGGTCACGCCTATGAGAAGCGGAGGATTCGCCGCCGCGTGTGCTGCATCCGCCGCAGCCCGCAGCATCGCCGAACCACCCTGCGCATGGACATTCACCATCCAAACGTTGCGCTTTACCGCCGCAGCAACTGCTCCGTGAACGGTGTTAGGGATGTCGTGAAACTTGGCATCATAGAAGATTTTGTCGACGCCGGCATCTTGGAGGCGGCTAATGATGTCAAAGCCTGCCGCATTGATAAGCTCGAGTCCAACCTTTAGTCCGCCTACGGTTCCTGCCACTTTGCGCGCCAACGCAACCGCGGCATCCGCTGAATCGACATCCAGCGCAATCAAAATCCGTTCATGGGCAGAGAGAGGGGTCGACATACTTGATCCTTTTATCGTCACATTGGTAGGGACAACTTCAATGTCCCATTGCCTAGAATACCGCTTTTGTCAGTGCCCGCTTAGCACCCAAATCTGTGGATTAACGTAGAGCATGTCGTGCGGAACCCCTTGAAGCGTTAGCCATCCGTTATATGTTGACGAGCGGAAGCGGCTTATAAACGGGATGTTGATCGGAGTCCCATACACCTTGGTATTTGGCAACAATTTATGCGCGGCATCCAGATAAAGCATCGGTTGTGCATCGCGAAGACGAACCGCATCCATGATTTCAAGCTCCGAAAGTGTGAGGATAGTGCCCGGAGGTAGCTGGCCCAGCGCATCCACACTCCATTCCGAGCCATCCGGTGGAACGACCAGCTG
>CAZSGJ010000009.1:38668-56509 GCA_964606305.1 uncultured Armatimonadia bacterium | reverse complement strand
CAGCGGATGTACGTCAAACGTGGGTATATACCGACGGGAGCCGGTTTGTATGCCGATGGAAGCCCCGTTACGTATGGCACAAGCGTCACGGTCGACGATGGCCTGTTGCTCACATTCACAAAGAAATTGGTGGATGGATAGGACTTTTCCGCCATCCACCAATAACCCAGCCGATTTTAGCGTCGGCGGAAGAAACCAATAACGACCAGGATAATGCCAATGACGAGGGCGACGTTTGCCAGTCCATAGAGAACTTTGCCTAACCATAGAGCGGCAAACACTGCGAGTGCGGCCGCAATGAGCATCACTCCAAGCTGCATCAAATCGTTCTTACGCGTCTGCATACAAATCTCCTACAGAACGGCAGCGAGGATTGCCTGTTGTGCGTGCAAGCGGTTTTCCGCCTGCGCAAACACCCGGCTCCATGGCCCTTCCATTACTTCGTCTGAAATCTCATCCCCGCGATGCGCCGGCAAGCAGTGCAACGCAATTGCTCCCGGTGCTGCATGCTGCATGATTTCAGCGGTTACTGTATATCCAGCAAAAGCTGCCATGCGCCGTGCATGCTCCTCTTCCTGCCCCATTGATGTCCAAACATCGGTGTAGATGGCATCTGCCCCGGCAGCTGCTTCACTAGGTACGCTGAAGCGCTCCATTTTTGTTCCATGTTCTGCCGCCAGTTCACTCGCCCGCGCCCAGATTCCCGGTTCCGGCAGATACCCATCCGGACATGCAATACGGAAATGCACTCCCAGCTTTGGCGCAAGAAGCATCAGGGATGCCGCAACGTTATTGCCATCCCCGATATAGGTCAATGTCTTCCCGGTGATGTCTCCCAGATGCTCCTGCATCGTCAGGAAGTCAGCAAAGGCCTGGCATGGATGCTCTGCATCATCCAGCGCATTAATCACCGGGATGCTGCAGCTCTCTGCAAGTCCCTTAAGAATCACCGGGTCAAATGTTCGTACAATCAGGACATCCACCATGCGGGTAAGGACGCGGCCGACATCTTCGACGGATTCGCGCTTGCCAAGTCCGACTTCATCCTTGCCAAGATACATCCCGGATGCGCCGAGCTTTGCAAGCGCTCCAAGGAACGAGACCTTTGTCCTAAGCGATGGCTTTTCGAACAGAAGCGCGCCGACTTTGCTCGCCGCCGTGTTGCTAATTTCACCTGCTTTGACACGCTTGGCCAGCGCAAGAATCTGCTGACACTCTTTGGAAGAAAAGTCATCGATACCCAAAAGATCACGCCCGGCAAGGAAACCTGGCTCGACGGAAATGGTAGAGCTGACCGCACCACGAACTGCCGAAATCGATGTCCCTGAGAGCTGTTGCAAAGCCGCCCGAAGTCGGTCCATGGCATCACAGACATCCGACTCCGTGAGTACAAGCGGTGGAACCATTCGCAGCGTATATTCGCTGGTTGCATTCATCAGGAGACCATTTGACAGCGCCGCACCAACGATCTCACGCGCCTGGCCATTTGGAACGTTTACGCCAAGCATCAGTCCGCGGCCGCGACTCGCACCAATCCACTCAGGAAACTCGGTCGCCAGGTGTGCAATGCGCTCCTGCAACAGTGCCCCGACAATTCGGGCATTTGAGAGGAGGCCCTGTGAGCCAATGATGTCAAGGACTGCCAGCGCTGCCGTGGTTGCCATCGGGTTGCCTGCATACGTCGAGCCGTGATCTCCTGGGACAAAGACTCGGGCTGCATCTCCGCTCGCAAGGCATGCGCCGATTGGAAAACCACCACCGAGGCCCTTCGCAAGTGTCATCACGTCGGGCTTGATACCGCTCTTCTCCCAGCCCCAAAGCGTTCCGGTTCGGCCCACCCCCGTCTGCACTTCATCGAAGATCAGGAGTGCGTTATTGGCATCCGCAAGAGCTCTGGCATGCGCGAGATAGGCATCGTCAGCGACATTAATCCCACCTTCGCCCTGGATAGGCTCAAGGAAAATTGCCGCAGTGTGTTCATTTACCGCCGCTGAAAGAGCATCACAGTCGTTGAACGCAACATGAACAAAGCCTCCTGGCAGCGGACCAAATGGCTCCGAATACTTCGGTTGTCCCCCTGCGGTAACCGTAGCGATGGTTCTCCCATGGAAGCTTGCGAGTGCGCTTACGATTTGCGTCTTCCCAGCAGCGATTGAAGTCCCACGCTTACGTGCAAGCTTGATTGCAGCTTCATTTGCCTCGGCTCCGGAGTTGGTGAAGAACACTCTATCCATTCCGGAAAGCGTACAAAGGCGTTCTGCCAACTTGGCGGATGGCGCGTTGTAGACAAGATTAGAGACGTGCACAACGCGTTGGAGCTGCTCGGTAAGCGCGGCGACATAGCGTGGATGGCTATGCCCAACTGCACATACGGCTACACCTGCGAGAAAGTCGATGACATCCCGGCCGTTTGGATCATAGAGACGCACACCTTCGGCCCGGACAACTTCAAGCGGATTGCGCTTGTATGTTGTCATCGCATATTTGTGATCCAAATCCATTACGGTTTCTGTAGTCATTTCTCTCTCCTTATTCGATTTCTTTCACACCACTGTCCAAGAGTAATGTCATCACTCCGAGGCGAACCGTAAATCCACCACGGGTAATCATCCTCTCTCCTGAGTGCACAAATCCAAACTTTTCATACAGCGCCACATTGCGTGAGACTCCAAGCCGCACATCGCAAACAACACTGCGACAATGCTGTCTCTGTGCTTCGGCAATCAATCCACGAAGCAACGCGGATGCGACTCCCTTGCGTCGTTCCGATGGAATCACTGCCAGCCGATGAAAGCGCAGCTGACCTTTGTAAACCCTCCAACGAACGGCTCCAGCGACTCTCCCGGATTCTTCCAGAACCGCTAGAAGGACTTGACTGCCTCCTCGTATATCGCTTTCGACATCCGAGATGGTGTCGGACAGCGCGCCAGGCGGCGGGACATCCGATGCGTACTCATAAAACGCACTTCTTGTCGTCCGGTAGACGCGGCTCGCAAGCGCCGAAACATCCGACATATCGGGCTTTTCAATCCGTAGCACAGTGATGGCCTAGCGAACCATCGTCCCGACACCCTGCGCTGTAAACAGCTCTACCAGAAGCGAATGCGCCGCACGTCCATCCAAAATGTGTGCACGCGGCACACCATCCTCTACAGCGGCGATACATGCCTCAAGCTTAGGTATCATGCCGGTTCCGACCACCCCGCTTGCAATCAGCGCCCGCGCCTCAGCTGTCGTAAGCTCACTTAGCAAAGAATCAGGATCAGGGAAGCGGCTGAAAACGCCAGGCACATCCGTCATCAGGATGAACTTCTCCGCCTGAAGCGCTATCGCCAGCGCACTCGCGGCGGTATCTGCATTGACGTTGTAGGCTTGGCCGTCCGTGCCGACCGCAATCGTGGACACGACCGGGATGTACCCTGCGGCGACAAGTGTGGTGATGATTTCAGGGTTCACATGAGTGATTTTGCCAACGAAGCCAATATCGCCGTGGTCGGTGTCGCGCTCCGCGATAAAGAGATTCGCATCCTTGCCCGAAAGCCCAACCGCTGGTGCACCTTCGCGACAAAGCATCGATACGATTGCCTTATTCGCCTTACCACTGAGCACCATTTCAACCACTTCCATGGTCGAGGCATCTGTGACGCGGCGCCCTGCAACGAAGTTGGATTCAATGCCTACCCGACTGAGCTGTTGGTTGATTTCAGGACCGCCGCCATGCACAAGAATCGGGTTGATGCCGACAAGACGCATCAGCACCAAATCCCGCATCACTGAGACTTTGATCTCATCGTCTATCATCGCATTACCGCCGTACTTGACGACGACAGTTTTGCCGGCAAATGTCCGGATATAGGGTAGCGCTTGAATCAGGGTCTGCGCGGTATCCTTGCCGCTAAGGATTGGGGTTATCTCACTCATCAGGTTGTGTACTCCGCATTGATCCGCACATAGTCATAAGAAAAGTCGCAGGTGTAGAACGTGAACGCCCCTCCTGCAGTGGCACCGAGATCGACCTCAATCAGGACATCCTGCAGTTTCATCGCATCTGAAACTTCAGCAGCATTGAAATCCGTTGGCACTCCAGCCCGGTAGACTTCGATTCCCGCGATAGATGCGCTGGCAGCACCAGGATCAAACGGTACACCCGCACGCCCAGCAGCTGCCATCAGGCGTCCCCAGTTAGGATCGTTGCCAAAGAGGGCTGTTTTGACAAGTGGAGACTCTGCGATGGTCTTTGCTACCGCCCGCGCATCTGCATCACTCGGAGCCCCGGTGACCCGAATCTCAACCAGCTTTGTTGCTCCTTCACCATCCCGGGCAATGGCTTTCGCGAGATATAGCATCACTGCTTCGAGAACATCGGAGAATTCTTGATACAAACGAGAATCCGTGTCGGATATGCGTACTCCGGAAAGCCCGGATGCAAGGACGATGCACTGATCGGATGTCGATGTGTCGCCATCCACGGTAATTGCATTGAATGTCCGATCTACAATGTTTCTTAGAAGCGGTTGAAGCAGTTCTGAAGAAATGTCGGCATCCGTCGTGATGAACGCAAGCATTGTCGCCATATTCGGCGCAATCATCCCACTGCCTTTGGATATGCCTCCGATGTAGAAATCGCCAGCATCCGTTGTGACCTTGACGGCGATGTTTTTTCGCACGATGTCTGTCGTCATGATGCCTTCGGCTGCGGCACGGTCATGGTCACGGGATGTCCCGGACGAACTCCACGCATCCTCAATTCCCTTGCGAAGCTTGTCCATTGGAAGTTGAACGCCGATAACGCCCGTCGATGCCGTAAGCACACCACCACCACATAGGTGCGCAGCTTGCTCGGCCATCTCGATGTTGGCATCGATTCCCTGCTGACCTGTTGCCACATTTGCGCATCCGGAATTAATGACAACACCGCGAATGTCTGCCGCGTTCGGGCCAGAGACTTCTGCCCTATTCCGCGTAACACTTGGTGCACAGACCACATTTTGCGTACCGACCATTGCGAGCCCTGTCAGCGGTTGGTCTGCAGCGATAAAGACGACATCGGTGTTCCCGGAACGCTTGATGCCACATGCAGCCGTCCCTGCTCGAAAGCCCTTCGCGGCCAGTACACCTTGCTCAATGAGAATGTCCATCATGGCCAGATACCTCCGTGGGCAAGCCCCAGCGTTTCCGGCAAGCCGTACATGATATTTGCATTTTGAATGGCCTGACCTGCGGCGCCCTTTATCAGATTGTCGATGGCAGCCACGGCAATCAGCATCCCAGATGCCTTCGCAAAGCCAAGGCCAATATGAACCCGGTTTGTACCTGCGACATCTTTGGTCGATGGGAAGTCCCCGAGTGGCCGAACCGTCACAAACGGCTCACTTATGTATGCCGAAACAAGGGCGTCATATGCAGCCTCAAGCGTCATTTCAGCCTTGGCTGGAAGATAGCAGGTAGCGAGAATCCCGCGGGACATCGGAACGAGATGCGGAGTAAACAGTACATTCACTCCCAGATTTTGTTCAATTTCAGGTGTATGCCGGTGGACACCCCCGACGCCATACGCCCTAAGTGCTTCGTTTGCTTCCGAGTACTTATAAATCGCATCGTTCTTACTGCGACCGGCACCACTGACTCCAGACTTGGCATCGATGATAATGCCACTTCCCAGAAGCATTCCTGCATCGAGCAGTGGCTTTATTGCAAGCGTCGATGCCGTTACGTAGCACCCGGGATTTGCAATCAGCCTTGCATCCTTGATTTTGTCTCGGAACAGCTCCGGCATACCGTAAACAGCATGCTCCATTATCGAAGCAGGAGCTGGTTCAGCCTTGTAATACGTTCGGTACACATCGGGGGATGTCAATCGAAAGTCCGCGGAAAGGTCAATCACGCGCTTGCCTGCCGACAGATACTCATCGGCAACCCGCATCGCATAACCCGATTCCTGAGCCAGGAAAATCAGCTCTCCTGTCGGCGCATCGGATGTTGGAGCACAAACCAGTTCACCGGTCCGTGTGCCGTACATACCATTGAATGCAGCAGCAAACGGCTTACCTGCAAACGTGTTTGAGAGGACTTGAACGACATCAAACTCTGGATGACCATCCAGAAGTCGTGCAAGTTCCCCGCCTCCATAGCCACTCGCTCCAACAATTGTAGTGCTGATCATTGCTTCCAAAACCACCCCTGCCTCGATACTATATAGAGAGGCATCCTCGGCAAACCCATACCAAAATCAAAAAAACCGTCGGAAGATCACTTCCCACGGGTCGGTTGACTGCGCTATTTTTGAACTGACGAACGCCGAAAACTACACCGTGAAAAGTTCAGATGTACGACGGACGCGACGGTTCATGATTGCAGACACGCCGGTATCCTAGCATCGGTGGTCGAACCTGTCAAGCCGTGTCGGCATCAATAGAACATCCCTTAGGCTGTGCACCAGGTGCTCTCCCCTTCAATTCGATGTGCCCGTGGACATCCACATTGCCCCAATCCTGTGTTTCTATGACGGCGTATGTACACCAATTTGCAGCATCGATGTGGACTAAAAGGCCATCCTCTTCCGGTGCACAGCTAGTTCCGGTAATTGGATTAATCGCGAGGGACCGCACACTTGGCGACGGCACTAAACGTGTGCCCAGTCCCTTTGAATAAAACTGACTCGACAGCTCACACATCCCGTATTCAGACCAAATGTCATCTGTTGAGATTGCAAATCGTTGCGCCAATGCTTGGTACAGATTAGCCTTGGGTAATTCACGGCTCTTTCCCTTATAGCCACCGGTTTCGATCAGTCTGCTTCCACTGGGCAGCGGAATTACACCCGCGCTGGCATCTAGGAAGTGAACCCACGCAAATGCGGTCCCAAACAGTATCAGAGGTTCATTGACATCCTCAATTAGGTGGATAAGCCGTTCCTGCCAGCCTTCACCAAAAACAAAGTCAGCTCCAAGAATGTGACACATCGCAGAAAGGCTTGACTCTGGTGCGGAATCAACATCAGGCATAAGCGCGATTATCGATTCTCCTGAGTGCCCAAAAGTCTTCGTAAACCCGGTCCTAACAGCGGCTGCGTAAAGAGCCAATCCATTCTCGTCAAGGACTGTTGCAGATCGGTCTGCGGATGTCGTCCCGCTCGAGCGATACGTCGCAGCAACAGTCCCATCATTGATGGCTCCTGCCTTACCAGCACGCCATGCAGCAACCGGGAGCGAACGAACATTTAGTTGTGTGCTCCCCCAGACACATGGAATGTTCTGTAGTGAGAGCATTCGGCTAAGGTCCGGATTGGCAGCAAGCTGTGCATCGATTAGCATCGGAAGCAGCGTTGGTATCGCGTTACCACCTGACTCAATTTCATCCAGGAGCTTATTGATTATCACAGTCACTCTCCATGTATAGACTCCAATATCTGGACGTTGTTGGGCGTTGTCTGGATAAAGAGAAAGCTGTCATTCACCGACAGACTGCAAAACTGTCTGTTGACTAGCTCGGGAGAAATGGATGGAAATGGCAAGCGGCGCGCAAGCGTGGAACCACTATCAGATAGGGTGGTAAGTCCTCGTTTACCGTCAATAACAGTAATCCGATGGCCACTGTCTGTGATGCCAACCAACATCGGCGAGAAGTATCCGCTTCCACGTCCATCCATGATCACGGACCCGTCAGCGCCATAAACGAAGAGCTTTGCTGGAACCCGTGCGCCAGGATTTCCAACGCTAACGGCGAGCATCCCTGACTTTTGGTCTGCGGCAACGTTGACGATTCTACCTGAGTGCTGTGTCTCCCACTGTGGAGATCCGGTTGAAGACGAAATCCGTGTAATCGTGTGGTTGTCAGGGTTGGAACGAACGGTTGAATCAAGGTAAAGCGATCCAGATTGTGTGGTGATTACGCGGGAAACACGTTTCGGATTTTCCTCGTCAATATGCCAGCGCATCGTTGCATTGTTCGTTACTGCGGTAAACCCCGCTGGCAACACTTCCGTAACAATGCAGCCGGAAGGATCCACGGCGAGGGACCCACCATAGCCTGAAATCACGAGCTGCGTCATCCCATTTGCACCCGCCCTGACATCCGGATAATGCCGGACTGTATGGTCGCCACATGACATCCAAATCCCATCCCCACTGCTATCGACAGTCATGTACCAGATGCTTGCATTTGCATCAAAGCGGTTCCACTTTCCGGTTTTGATATCCAGAACGGCAACGGCACTTGATGCCGGGTCAAGCCGTTTGAAACATACCACCGACGAGTTTGTAAGAATCAGGTCATGCGCAGTGAATGGAAGTGCAACATGGTGCAACACAGGACCAGCAAAGGAAGTCGTGATGCGCAAACGTTGGTCATCAATCGTTGCGATGTAGCGTCCATCCGGGGATGTAGCCCATACATCACCGACGGCAAGCGACTTGATCGCCTTCCATCGTGGACGACCATCCGCACTTTCTCCCTCCGATGCCCCCGGCTGCGGCTGCCCGAGAGGTCGTGCATCCCTTTCTTTGGGCTGACATCCAATCATGACCAGACTACAGAAGGCAATCAGTCCGGCCGTAGAGACTTTAGTCGCCAACCAGGACATCCAGGAAATAGGCATGAAGTCTGTCATCATCGAGAAGTTCAGGATGAAAGGCTGCAGCGAGCACTCTCCCCTGCTGCACCATCACGACTTTGTCATCCACCGTTGCCAATACATCTACGTCCGGACCGACTTCTGAAATGATTGGTGCCCTAATAAAGATGGCACGTAGGGGCGCATCAAGTCCCTTGATCTCTAGGTCCGCTTCAAAGGAGTCCAGCTGCCTGCCAAAGCCATTTCGTACAACGGCTACATCAAGGAGACCTAGCGTTGGCTGGCCTCCGCGTTCGGCGCCTCTCTCAATTCGTTTACTGAGTAAAATCAACCCGGCACAGGTTGCAAAGATAGGCATGCCAGCTTTAGCGCGATCTACAATCGCCTGATCGAGAAAGTTCCTGTGGAGCAGGCGGATGATGGTAGTGCTCTCCCCCCCCGGCATGACGAGAGCATCACATTTTGCCAGTTGCTCCGGAAGGCGCACTTCGATGACATTTGCACCAAGCCGCTTAAGCACGTTGGCGTGTGCGGCATATCCACCCTGTAGGGCCAGGACACCAATAGTCTTGGACATTAGAGGGGTCTCCCTCCCCATTGCTCGACGGCTTCTGTCACGTTTCGGAATGCAAGGTCTGACCAAGGAATATCGTCAAATGCGAACCAAGCAAGTTCTTCGGCATCGTCTGCGGCTTTTATCTCACCACCAACAACGCGACACATGTAAAATGTATTGTGAGTATGGTCATCCGGATTGGGACCATACGTATCCATGAACACACCATGGACGCGAATGGGTTCCACAACTGCCCCTGTTTCCTCCAGCAGCTCGCGGATACACCCATCCAGAGGATGCTCACCCGGTTCAAGAAAGCCGCCTGGCAGATCCCATAGCCCAAGGCTTGGCTCAATCCCCCGACGGATCAGCATCAGGCGATTTTGGTCATCCAGAATCAGCCCCCCGGCCGTCGGTCTCGAGTTGTTCCAAAAAATCCAATTGCACTTGGGACACTTGCGACGCGAAAACGGTGACGATTTGGGAATCGCCACCGTTTCCAGGGTTGCCGCACAGCGCGGACAAAACTTGTAGTCAGCTAACACGCCGTTAGCCTACCAGCCGCGATCGGCAAATTTTTCAGACTCGGGCATTTTGTGGATGTCGATACCAACCATTGGTTCGCCAAGACCTTTGGAAATGTCCACCAAACGCTCGTAGTCCTGATAGTGGGTGACTGCATCAACAATACGCTTGGCACGTTCCGCAGGATCGCCAGACTTGAAAATGCCGCTTCCAACAAACACGGTCTCTGCACCGAGGTGCATCATTAGAGCAGCGTCGGCCGGAGTCGCAACACCACCTGCAGAGAAGTTAGGCACTGGTAGTTTCCCTGTCTCCGCGATGTGCATCACGATGTCATATGGGGCTCCAAGGTTTTTCGCCTCGGTCATCAGCTCTGCACGGTCCATTGTTTGAAGCTTACGGACGTGTCCAAGGACTGTACGCATGTGACGAACTGCTTCAACAACATTTCCCGTACCAGCTTCACCCTTGGTACGGATCATTGCAGCACCTTCGCCAATACGTCGGAGTGCTTCCCCCAGGTTGCGGCAGCCGCAGACAAAGGGAACTTTAAATATATTTTTGTCGATGTGAAATTCTTCGTCTGCCGGCGTAAGGACTTCAGATTCATCGATAAAGTCAACACCCATCGCCTCGAGAATACGTGCCTCGATGATATGGCCGATGCGGGCTTTTGCCATCACAGGAATAGTAACCGTATCCATGATCTCCTGAATCATGGCAGGGTCGGACATGCGTGCAACACCACCATGCTTGCGGATGTCTGCAGGTACACGCTCAAGGGCCATGACAGCCACTGCACCAGCATCTTCAGCGATACGCGCCTGCTCGGGGTTGATGACATCCATGATGACACCACCTTTAAGCATTTCAGCAAGGCCGACTTTGTTTCTCCAAGTTGACTTCTCTGCCTGCGTTCCGATAGCTGCGCTGTTAGACATAACCTGCTTTTTCCGTCCCATTTTGATGCGCTTAAAGCGCTTGCTAAAAGTGTACCCGTCTGTTCGCACCCATTCAATACTCCTGTTGATGAACTGCAGATATGCCGACAATTCATTCGGGAGTCTATAGATGGTGTGGACAGGTATACAAAAGAGTGACCAGATGAGTGATGAAAACATATCGCTTCGGGAAGAGTTACAGCGTCTTCAAAATGACTGTCAGGTACGAGACCGACAGTTCAATGCACTGCGCAGAACATCCCTGGCAGCAATGCAGTCCTCTACCATTGACGAGTTAACTGAGCGCGTCCTCGACATTGCCGTCCGTGTTGTACACGCAGATGCCGGGAGCATTTTCATTCACAATCAGGCGTCGCGAAAGCTTGTCTTCGCAGCGGTCGTTGGGGATGCATCCGGGCCTCTAACAGGAACAGGTATCCCGGAAGACAGAGGCATTGCGGGACATGTCTTCCAAACTGGGCTTCCGATTCTCGATGACAACCTCCGGATGCGAAGTGACTTTGATCCCGATACGGACAACCGCACCGGTTTTCAGACACGCTCAACCATAACGATTCCATTGTGTGCTCCGGGTGGACGCCCAGTCGGCGTATTGCAAGTGCTCAATGGTCAGGATCCATTTACACAACGTGACCTCTCTGTTCTCGAAGTGCTGTGCACGCATGCCGCACTCGGCATCGACCGGATTCGCCTCGCGGCTCAGTCACGGGATGCTCAGATAGGTCACCGTGTGGGCGAGATTGCACATGACATCAAGAACTTGATGACTCCAATCGAGAGTGGAGCCCTTACGGCGCAATCGCTCGTTTTGGGATTGATGCATGATTTGAACGAGCTCGTTGAGAGTGACAGTGCCCCTTGTCGTCACCAGCTCGATGCTGCCGTACGAAACGCACGGGATGCAGCAGGTTGGATACTCGACGATGTTGTCAGCAGTGCAGAGCGGGTACGGCGTCGAACGGAATATATCGCAGGAATGGTCAAGGGGCGGCTCCCTGAACCGAATTTCGAAGCAGACTCAGTAATCGGTAGTATCCAGCAGGTTCAGAAAACCTTGGGACGCCTTGCAAAGGGACGTGGCATTGACCTGTATTGCCATATCGACCCGGCTACACATCCCGTATTGCACGACAAAGACCACCTGTACGATGCGCTCTACAACCTTGTAAACAATGCGCTTCAGGCAACACCGGATGGAGGCACCGTTTCTATCACTGCAAACAACAGTGTTCACACCCCGTCTATGGTCGAAATCAGCATCACCGATACTGGTCATGGAATGACAGAAGAAACAAGAACCAAGCTGTTTACAGACGAAGTTGTTTCAACAAAGCATGGTGGAACCGGACTTGGTACATCGATTGTTGGACGAGTCATCCGTGAACACCATGGGAACATCTCCGTAAAGTCACGCCTTGGCAGAGGCTCAGTTTTCACGATTCAGCTCCCGGCGTACAATGTTGCACATGGAAAGACGCTCGCTGCGTGATCAACCATCCGGTTTCGATGCACGCCTCCTGGATATTGCGGTAGATCAAATCCGAAAGCCGGTCAGCGCAGGCGAGATTCCCTGCGCTGCGCTTTCGATATTCAGATATGACAGGTGTGCTGCTGAGCTAGCGTTTGGCAATAAAGTCGCACGACCCCTTCCAATTCCCGCAGATGTCAACACCATTTTTGACATGGCATCTGTCACGAA
This sequence comes from uncultured Armatimonadia bacterium, assembly GCA_964606305.1. Taxonomy (GTDB): domain Bacteria; phylum Armatimonadota; class Armatimonadia; order Armatimonadales; family Armatimonadaceae; genus CAIRTT01. Next base: position 44,195 of record CAZSGJ010000009.1, on the reverse strand, counting down.
AGTGATCGCGACAGCAACGGCTGTCAACATACTCTTTGAGCGGGGTTTACTCACCCCCGATACGCCTGTAGCGCAGATCCTCCCCGCCTTTGCTCAGCAGGGCAAGGTTCCCGGATACGCGGACCGTACAAACATCACGATCCGGCATCTGCTCACCCACTGCGCAGGCTTCCCTGCAGGCGGCAACTATCGTGGAAAAAAGGTTTCTCTCCAAGAAATCACAGGCGACATCGCCCGCTCACGCGTGATGTACCCTCTTGGCACCCGATTTCTATACTCTGACTTTTCCTTCATCACGTTGGGTGCGGTGGTTACTGCAATCACGGGACAAACGTTGGACCAGTATTGCCGCGACAATATCTTCACACCCCTCGGGATGTCCGATACGGGTTTTAATCCTCCCGCAAACACGCATAACCGCTGCGCAAGTACAGCGGCTGACAACAATCGACCAGAAAACCAAGGCTACGTTCACGACCCGACAGCGCTTGCCATGGGCGGCGTCGCCGGTCATGCAGGGCTGTTTAGCACTGTGCAAGATGTCAGCAAGTGGTGCAGGATGATGCTGGGTGGTGGGATGGTCGATGGAATTCGCATCATGCGCCGCGGAACGGTTGCCCGGATGACGGCTCCTCAGAGTCCATTCAATGGTGAAGAGCGAGGCTTTGGTGTCGATATCGCCAGTGACTACAACGTCCGCGGAGAGCTTACCGTTGGGAGCTATGGTCATACCGGTTTCACAGGCACCAGCATCTGGCTCGATCCGGCAAACGATTTATTCGTTGTTCTCCTAACGAATGGTGTCCATGCAAAGCCACCCGCCAAGGTAACGGCAGTGCGGCGGCGCCTCCACGCGGCCATCAGCCGTGCACGCAATGACTAGTTGCTACTTATGGTACGGCTCTCCACGCAAAATCTTAAATGCGCGATAGGTCTGCTCAAGTGCGATGACTCGAGCAAGCTGATGTGGAAGCGTCAGTTTCCCAAAACACCAGCGAAGGTTACATCGCTCAACGATAGAGTTGTCGATTCCAAGCGAGCCTCCAATCACGATTGTGAACGTGCTTGCACTATGAAACGTAGCAGCATCCATCAGATGCTGGGCGAATGCCGGACTGTCCATTTGCTTTCCGCTTAAGTCACAGGCAATGACGTAATCACGGTCACCTACTTTTGCTAAAACCCGCAACGCCTCCCGCTGCCGAATCGATGCCTCATCAGCAAGCGATGCGCCATCGGGCGTAGGCTCATCAGCGACCTCAATAATCTCAAGTTTAGAAACCATGTTCGCAAGGCGGCTAGCGTAATCAGCACAGGCTTCCTTGAAGAATGTTTCTTTCAACTTACCAACGGCGATAACGCGGATTGTCGGTCGCATAACACAACCTACCACACAGCCACCTGATGCACCGGTGGTACACTTTTTCCATGGATACAACACCCGATGCCATCACTGCCGATGTCGCCCGTAAGTATCAGGATTATGTGAACCCTACTGCACTAAACCTCTTACGGCTTGCAGGTTTCGACCGCGTTGAACACCGCGGGAGCGGTGCCGTCATCTCCGATATTGAAGGTAATGACTACATCGACTGTCTTGGAGGATACGGAGTTTTCTCGCTCGGTCATGCCAATAACGAGATCGTTGATGCAGTTTATGCACAGCTGAAACAGCTACCATTGTCATCCAAAACGTTTCTTAATAAACCCCTTGCCGACCTGGCGGAACAACTTGCGCACCTCACCCCTGGTGACCTTCAATACTCGTTCTTCTGCAACTCAGGGGCGGAAGCTGTCGAAGGCGCGCTCAAATTTGCACGAATGGCGACCGGACGTCCAGCATTCATCAGTACGCATGGCTCGTATCACGGCAAGACGCTTGGAGCACTTAGCGCATCCGGTCGGGACAAGTACAAAGACCCGTTCCGTCCCCTGCTGGAAACCTTTCACTTTGTCCCCTTCGGCGACATTGCTGCTCTCGAAGCGACCATTAATGACACGATTGCAGCCGTCATTCTGGAGCCGATTCAGGGAGAAAACGGCATTTTTGTTGCCCCGGATGGCTATATACAAGCCGTGCGCGAGCTGTGCGACAAACACGGTACGCTCCTCATACTCGATGAAGTGCAAACGGGTCTTGGTCGGACGGGACGCCTCTTTGCGTGCGAGCACTCGGGTGTCACACCTGACATCCTTACGCTTGCAAAGGCCCTTGGCGGTGGCGTGATGCCGATAGGTGCTATTGTGGGTACTAAAGAAGTCTGGGACAAAGTCTTCACCGTCAATCCATACCTGCACACCAGTACGTTTGGAGGCAATCAGGCTGCATGCACCGCTGCGCTAAAGACATTGGAAATTATCCAGCGGGATGGCCTGGTAGCCCGTGCAGCAGTCGCCGGTGAACGCTTGATGGCGGGACTGAATAGTGTCAAGACAGATTTCCCTGAAATTCTCGTAGATGTGCGGGGACGTGGATTGATGATTGGCGTGGAATTTGCCGATGCCGATGTTGGAAAGTTGGTGATTGGTAGTCTGGTTAAGGGTGGTGTTGTCGCCGCTTACACGCTGAACAACCCTGAAGTGATGCGATTTGAACCGCCACTGATTATCACAGATGAACAAATTGACCAGGTTGTGGCAGTGTTCCGGGATGCTGTTCTCGATGTCCAACAAATGCTTGAAGAGTTTGGAGTTGCATAGCTGTGAAAAATCCATTTGTTTCAGCGATCATCGGTCTGGCGCTCGTGTCAGTCTCGGCGCTCCCAGTTATCGGGCAGTCCGTGCTAAACATAGCCGCCGGTGAACAGCAAACAGATGGCACATTTCTTTGGGTCTACAAAGTCTACGCGAGGGACTACCAGGACCTAAATTTTTGGATCCTCGGGGTTGACCGACCCGTCTACGACTCCATCGTTGCAGGTTCCATAAATGGTGCATCGAATGTTTCCTATGTAGACAAAGCCGGTGAGAACCTGCTAACTGGTATTCGGTTTGACGGACCTGTAATGCAGTCCGAATCGAAGGTATTTTCTTTCAAACTGAAAGACAACTACGTACCAAACCCGGACACTAAGGCATCCTTTGATGGCTTGGCAGTCCTGAAGTACACGACTGGTCCGGGTACTTTGTCGATACCCGAGCCAGGTACACTTTCGCTTACTGTGCTGGGACTGGGTGCACTAGCCTGTACATTGATCCGCCGTCGCCGCGCCTAACCCCGACTGCGTTCCAGCAGAATCATCATCATCAAACCGAGCAAAACACGAACTTCGTCTTCTGGCGATACACTCCCCAGACTTGCGATTGAGTAGCTCCGCTCGAAGAAGCTCGGCTGTTTTGCTAGCTGCATGACATGATTTCCCATCGCATCCACGACATCGTACGCTGGGTGAAAGAGATATCCGCTGAACATTCCAAGAATGGGCACCTCGGATAGAAGTGAATCAAACACTTTTGTCCATGGGTTAGATTCGCGAATTGTGAACAACTCACGGCCCGATGGATCTTCGATTGTGTAGTGCGCTTTCCACATCGAAACAAGACCGTGCCGCCGAACACATCCAAAGTCGGTCCCCATTGCACCGCGGAAGCGATAGCGACCAGAAAAATCGAGGATGTTATCTGCCTGGATCGTATACATCAGACGACTGCGTGATTCATCGGAGAACACTTCTATCTGCTCTCGGAGTTTGAGCGCTTTTTGGTGAACAAAGCCAACGCTCTGTCCTGTTACATCCGTCATCCGGATGTCCTGTGTCCAGGATATCAACTTAAAGTTAATCGCAAGCGGATATGCCATTCTTGACGCGTGCATATCGGCATTTCGAAGCGCATCGTATGCAGGATCTGGTACTGATACATTGGATTCCATTGCAGCTGCGGCATCCTCGACCGCTGCCTCATGTTTCATCACATCCACAGCATCTTCAAACAGCGCAACGATGTCGCCGGCCTCCACTTCCCGCTTTGTGTACTCATCCACAAGAATCGACTGTCTGGTAACAGCACCGCTGGCAATCATGGTACGGAGTTGTGCCAATGTAAATGGGCCATTGAGTTGACCACCAACTTTGAGAAAATAAAGTTGCATATTCACTAATCCTTCAGGTCTGAAAGAAGCGCCCAGAGGCGTTCGTAGTCATCGGGGACATTGTAATACGCCGCAGAAATGCGCAGCGCATCAAATTCCGGAACCGGACGCAGAAATGCCCGTTTTTCCGCGAGCACCTTTCCAGCAAACGCATTGATTTCAGTTCCTGAAACCCCTTTGATGCGGATACTGACGAGTGCGCTTGATACATCAAAGGCAAGTGGTGAGATCAACTCAAACCGGTCAGGCTGTTCCAGAACACGCTGCTTTATGTGGTCAGACAGCAGTCCCTGCCTTTTGCGAATATTCTCCAACCCGAGTTCTTGAATAACATCAAGCGCCGTGTGCATCGTAGCGAATGTCTGAGCCGGTCTGGTTGCCATCAGCTCAAAGCGATGTGCCCCGGGAGCAAAGACAGGCTCGCCAAAATATTCATTATCCGGAGTAAACGGCATCATCCCATGGCCCACATGCACAGGCCACATCTCGTTTTCAAAGCCATCCCGTACGTACAGTAACCCAACCCCATTGGGGCCACCAAGCCATTTATGACCATTGGTGATGTAGAGATCACATCCCATGGCATCCAAATCAACCGGAACCTGTCCCAGCGCCTGAGCTCCATCGATATACGACATAACGCCATGTTCACGTGCCCACGCACTTGCCGCAGCGGCGTCGGTACGTTTACCCGTGTTACAGCAAACATGTGAGAGGACCATTACCTTGGTATTTGGCGTTCTTGCCCGCTCAAGATTTGCGATAAGCGTTTCTGTATCGGTTGATAAGCCATACCGGATGATGCGGATCTTCCCTCGCTGTTGGAGATAGCCAAACACCATGTTTGTTGCAGGGTACTCGTGATCGGAGATGAGGACATCGACGGGTGCATACCAACGGTGCCAGGGAAGGTCCATTGCAATGTTTAGTGACACTGTCGCGTTTCCGGTAAAGGCTACTTCTGTGGGTTTTGCATTACAGAAAGCTGCCAAGCGGTCACGAGCGGTAAGTGCTGCTTCTTGCGCCGCAACATAGCCTTCATACCCGCCATCTTCGACGCGTCGGGTCCAATCGAGGAGTGCAGCAGTGGTCTTTGGATGACAAATTCCCTTTGTACCGGCATTGACCTGAAGCATCGAAAATGCCCCCACCTGTGCCCGAAACGTGCTTACCTCATTGTCAAGAACCATCATCATCCTCATCGCACATAGTTTGTTCAGTATCCCCTACGATGTCCAGTATGACCTCATTCAATCCTTGCAATTTGCAATAATCGCTTGGTGTAAGCGGTAACGGATGTTGATTCAAAGGATTTCCGTAGAGGTGAACATCAGGATGACACGTCGCACAGAAGTGTCTTTAGACTTAAATCAAAAGTGCCTGCAACACAATGTCGCAGGCACTTTCGTTCGAGCTGTCAGTAGTTAGAAGCGAGGA
>CAZSGJ010000009.1:13133-38568 GCA_964606305.1 uncultured Armatimonadia bacterium | reverse complement strand
GCAACACAATGTCGCAGGCACTTTCGTTCGAGCTGTCAGTAGTTAGAAGCGAGGAGGTGGAGCTCCGTTACCGTTTTGGGTTGGAGGTGGGTTTCCACCGCCGTTTCCACCGCGGCCGCCACGTCCGCCGCCGTTACCACCCTGTCCACCGCCACGGCCACCGCCGTTACCCCCCTGTCCGCCGCCGCCAGGTCCACCCTGTCCGCCACCACGGCCACCACGGCCGAAGCCGCCAAAGCCTTGGTTAGGATTATCCTTTTCGTACTTCTCAACCATTGCTTTTTGATCAGCGGTGAGGAGCGCACGGGTCTTCTCCTTGAGCGCCGTCTGGGTCTGGGTCATGATTTCACGGATCGCTTGGAAGTCTTGGTTGTCCATAGCTTCCTGACGCTTTTCCTGAGCAATCTTCTGGATTTGCGTTACGACACCAGCAATCTTCGTCTTCTGGTCATCAGTCAACTTGAGATCGGTGATTAACGCGAGAGGCAGCTGAGCAGACTGAAATGCCTGAACATCTTTGAGGAATGCTGGAAGGGCCTTCTTTTGGTCATCCGTGAGGATTGCCTCGACCTGAGCGTCATTCTTCTTGCGCTCTTCCTGCATCTTAGCCATCATTTCCTGCAGCTGAGCAGGATCTGGGCGATTGCCACCACCGGCACCGCCACCGAATGGGTTGTTTCCGCCGCCGAATGCAGCGCGCTGCGCTTCGCGAATCTTCTTTTGAACATCGTCAATCTTGGTCTTTTGATCATCCGTCAACTTGAGACCCTTGACGAGCACATCAACAGGCATGCTGCTGAGGCCCATTTGCATCATGCCGCCGCCACGCTGTCCGCCGAAGCCACCGCCAAAACCACCAAAGCCACCGCCGCCATTGCCACGTTGCGCATGGGCAGAGCCCTGTGCGAATGCGACCAGGGATAAGACTGCCGTTGCACCAACGAGAGTCGTCATCAATTTATTCATTGTGCCTGACCTTTCACCGGTTCGTATGTTCCGTTGCGGGATTGGACGCACACGTTACCGTCGATGTTCACTTCGACCCGTGCTCAATGGATTCCTTCACTGCCTGACGCATTACATCCACCGGCGCAGCGACTCCAAGCCAACGTTCGAACGAAAGAGCACCCTGCTGGACTAACATTTCAAGACCATTCTGAGTACGTAAGCCGCGAGCAGCCGATTGGATTAACAGCTCGGTACGCCAGGGTCGGTAAATCAGGTCTGATACCACGCAATGTGGTTGCAAGCGCGAAACATCCACAGCAGGCATCACCCCAACATGAGGCGACATGCCAACGGTTGTCGTGTTGACAACTAATGCCGCATCTGAAAGGGCTTCCATGACAACGGGACTGTCATATCCACCGATAGCCGATGCTCCCAACATTAGTAGGTCCTCAGCCTTGGACACCGTACGGTTAGCCGCAAAGACATTGCACCCAATAGAAGCGAGTGCTGAAACAACAGACTTTGCGCTGCCTCCAGCACCAAGGACCACAACGGTACTGCCTGGCTCCGGGACAAGCCCCTCAGATTGCAGTGCAGCAATGTACCCTCGGCCATCGGTTGTGTCACCGCAAAGCCGACCATCCTCCCAGTACAGAGTGTTTACCGCTCCAAGTTTTTTCGCTTCCGGAGTCAGTGCATCCAAAAACGGCACAACCGCTTCCTTATGTGGAACAGTCACGTTTACACCACGAATGCCAAGAGCACGTACACCGGCTACGGCAGCTTCAACCGCATCCGGCTGTACTTCAAATGGAACATACACAGCATTGAGATCCATGCTACGCAGTGCAGCCGTGTGCATCGCAGGGCTTGCGCTGTGTGATACCGGACATCCCCAAACGCTAAACACACATGTCGAACCATTTGGTGTCAATGTAAATTCTCCAGAAAGCACGTGAATGATGGCGATACATCCTGAGGGTCAGCACCATCCGGAGTAATCAGGACAACGCAGCCGGCATTTCCGTCTTCGATGCGAATTGCCAATACTCCGCCAAAGGAATCCAGTGCAAATGGAACCATGGGCTCATCCGGAAACTCATCCTGTAGTTCAGCCAGCACATCTAGGAGCGGACGTCTTCGGTAAGCATCTTCAAGCTCGCCATCCCAGTGGTTTCCATGCAATGCAAGAAAACAATCGACTTGCCGGACATCAATCCGACCATCCTGATGTTGAATAACATAACCCGTCGGATCTGCATAACCGCCATTCACCACTTCGAGATGTTCGCGAAGCACATCCGGGACTTTATAGCCAGCGACCGCCTCGAAGCCCACAAAACTATCCAGCGAAACTGGCCCCTCAGGGTTGATATCTGTCCAAACCGGCATCAGAGTTCCGCCAAAATGCGTTGTCGTTGCGCCTGAAATTCATCTTCCGAAATGAGGTCGGCATCCCGTAGCGACTTGAGACGCTGCAACCGCGCCGTGAGATCCAGCTCTACACCAGTCGTCTGCATTGTCGAAACGGGAGCTGCTGCCTCCGCAGTCTTATCGGTTACTTCTTTGACCAGTTGTACGGCTGTGCGGGGTAGATTTGGATTGAACTGAACTCGCTCTAACGCGCCCGTAACTGCTTCCTGCAGTGGTCGAACGAGCGGCCGTGGCAGGCGGGATGCGGACAGATTTGCGAATTCTCGCAGCCTATAGCCAACTTCCTGACTTCCATCCGTGTTGATACGTTGCTCCACGGCCCGGATCAGGTGCGTCATCAGTGCATGGTCATCACAAAGTCCCAACACAAGAGACCTTGCATCAAGTGGCACACGTCGTGCGCTGACTTGCTCTACAAGCTCAGCCTGCAGGCTGGCCGCGCCCTGCGGAATTGAGTCAAAGCCACCCAAGGGATCCTGACGAGCCATCCCGAACTGGTCCTGATAATCTGCCACAAAACGGATCTTCTCTGATTGACCAACTGCCGTGTAAATCTTCTCTGAGATTTCTGAGACGATGCCAAGGGCCCACGCAAGTACAAATGTTGACCAGGCAGTCCACTGGTCTTCCGAGCTCGGCGGTGCAATTCGATTCCACTCGCGGACATCGCGACGGGTGTGCATCGGATTTGCACTCGCCCCCTGGAGCTTTACCTGTTCATACGCATAGCGATACGACTCAAGCCCCTCTAGCAACCGAAGTGGGAATGCTGCCCGCTCCCGCAGGAAGAGAACCTGATGTGGTTCTGCAGAATTGGTGATCTGGCCATCCCGGATGCCCTGTGCGCTCTTTTTCAGCAACTCGTGAAACTGGTGTTCCGCTTCCGAACGCGGGTCTGCACCATTCATCACACCAATAATTGTCTGCTCTTTGTTGGCATGATGAACGTAACCAGGAGCATTTTCCTTGATGTGAAGGAATGGCTGGGAGAGACCATGTAGCCTGCGCATTTCTTCGATTGCGCGGTCTGGCGTTGCTCCAAAGCGCTCGAACAGTTTATCCAAAACCGCTTCATCACCAACGGCAGTAAATACCCGCCGGCACTCTGCCTGAAGCGTTTCACGTAGCCGCGTGATATCCGATGAGCGGACATTGTAAATGCTACCAGCGGCTCCCAAGGCTTCCAATGCCCTCGCGGCCGTTGCAGATATAGCTGGATTGTTGGCATCCGATGCATCCCCAACGTAGGCAACAAACCGTGCATCTATATCGCCGCCTTCGAATGTAACCTTGCCATCTTCATGTTCTACACGCCGCCCCGGTTGGAAAATGACAAGTCCGTTGACATCGACCGGCGCATCCATGGCACTCTGCTCAGCTTTGACAAACTGCCCTTCAAGGGTACGCATCAGCTCAATATAAGCATCCAGTTCAGCCTTCAACGCCTCGACCGTCTCCTGAAGCCGAATCAGAAGGTAGGTACCGTGATCTGCCGCGCGCATCTCAAGGAACGTCGCAGCCCAACGCCGTGCATGAGAGAGATAGGCATCGACTCGCTCATCGATTTCCTTCCGCTTGGCACCGGGAATCAACATCAGCGCCGGATCACGCGCAAATTCGGTTATCTGGCCAAGTTGCTGATCACGCATTGATGCAGCCTCAGGCAGCTCAACCTGCATCTGCTCTCGGCGACGTGTCCACTCAACGACACCGTGCCTGAAGCGTTCACTCACATGTTCGAGGAAGCTCCGGGCAACTCCATGCCTACGGTGTGGATGGTTGATACACTCTGCAACAAAATTCCGAAGGGCAGCCTCTTTGGCAGCGAGAACATCCCGGACATTCTGCTGCATTTGGTATGTATCATCCCCTAAATTTGCCCGTTGCTTGGCTGTCGGATCTGGATTGGGATCGGTATCAACGTATCTACTTTCCAAGTCCCGCTGTCGAATACCCAAAAAGTCCACTACTCTGCCATGCCCCGGATAATTGAGCTGGTACTGCTGGTGAGCGCTCGTCCAATACCCCACAGCGCGGTCGCGAAGCGACTCGCCCGTATCAGGACCCGCAGCGAGGAGTTGTTGCTCGAGCGCATCAATGGTCAGCCCCAAGCGTCGCATTTCTTCATCGGTAAAGCCACCGATATTTCCAATGCGGTCAATTGGCTGGGTCCATCGCCGGACGATGTGACCTGCCAAACGATTGACACAGGCTTCCAGCACTTTCTCACGTGGAAAGTGGATAGCAGAAAGACCCATCGTCATAAAGTTCTGCGGACAACCCAGCTCATCGGGTTGCGTGAGGAACTGATCAAAATTATCCCGATTTGATTTCTTCTGACGCTGAAACTCACTCGTAAGATCGAGGAACACTGAGTGTCCAATCATTTCGACCAGTTTGTCCACCGTACCAAGATTCGCACGAGGGGAGCTGGTGTCGACAAGGTAGGTGTAGCGGAACGGCGGGTCAATGCTGACGATTCCTGGCTGATCGGGTCGGTACTGGGCTGTGAACTCAGTGTTTGCATCAGAGTAGTGGTTGAGCTCCAGTAGGCTGGCATATGCATTTGGACGATTGTCTACTGCAGCGGCGGCTGTATGCGGAGGAACTGTGAATATTCCTACAACCTGCAGCATCGGCTGACTCTTTAGAAGCTGCCGTACGGTGTAAGCGAGGTCAAGGAACATCCCGGAGCCTGTGCCACCGAGAAGACTTCCTACAATATAGACGGTGACACCCTCGGAAACCTGCAGTCCACGGCGCATTGCAGCAGCCTTACTGGCATCCTTGGTAATCTCGGTGTACTTTTCTTCGATTCGGCGAGAAATCTTTTCATAGTTCCAAAAGTAAGCCAGCCTCCCGCGTGCACGAACGGCTCCCGCTCCCTGCGCGATATCACCACTGAGTGTCCGTGGGTCCAGCCAATCGCGAAGGTGAGGGTACTGGTGCAGGTTTTGTCGAAGCTGATCAACTCCGTGCACCGATGTGTGAATTTTGTCGGCGCTGGGAAGATTTGCGGCTTCCGAGTAGTTGGGGTTAGAGGTAAAAATGGCTTCATCTGTATCCAAAAGCAGATACGACACGATTGGTACATGGTCGGTCGATCCGTATTTTTGAATCATCCGTTGTCGAATGTCTAACAGAACCCGATGCCCGGTTCCTCCAACGGCAATGAGCAGCGATCTGGAAATACCTCGAAGTCGTTGATCTTCAGCCCTGCCGGCTCCACTTGTGCTATTTTCACGTGCCATAACCGGATTCTATCGCTGGTAAGATACGACCACAGCGATGGCCATAAAGCACCAAACATCTGAGAATGAAACTTTCACTGCACCCGGCGACTTAAGTGTCCGTGATTTTGTGACGAATCAGACTCAAATGATGAGTCCTTTAGCAAACGGCAGTGCACGTAAGACAAAAGGAATTGACCTCACAATGGTCTCTCTTGTTTCTGCGATGATTGCCATTCAGCTGACCCTGATGATTGCTCTGATTACCCCAAAGGGCCCGGTAGCAGAGCCACTAGTCAGATCTGCCGTCATGGAACAGCCCGTTGCCGATGCACCACTATCAGCCCCGCTTGAGCTTCCCGCTTCATCCAGCATCGATAAACGCTTTATGAATGGATTGGAAGTCGCACCGGCCCCAGCAGACTCTGACCCTTTTGCGTCCAATGAGACGAAGCCAAAGTGAAGCCACCGACACAGTTATCACAGCAGGATGTTCTACAGGTGGCCTGGCTCTCTAAAGATGCCGCTGGATTATCCAAAACACTGCTGTTAACAATCGCCACACAATCGTGGCACCCTCTTGGAACACGCTTTGCGGAAGAACAACAATCTTTCGCAGAAGTAGGCGTTATTGACTTTGCAGAGTCAAAGCCTACGGTTGACATCGTAAAACGCTGGAATGGCAACCTACACTGGCTGCCTGGCCTCATCGCCTGGTACCGAAAAGAGGACTATGCCCGAATCGATCGCTACGTCGAAGGCAATCCTACTGCTGGCACATTCGGTAGGATGGCATGTCATATTGATACGCATGACCCCGTCCTTACGATAAACGTGTGCGAATCGGATGAACCGCTTCCAGCCATCGCCAGCTTGCTTACAACTGCTCAGCTGCGGTCTAGCAGCATTCGTCGTCCGGAGGAACCCCAGGTTCGGTACGCTCCGTCAAAGTCTGCGGCTGCCATTTCGGCTACCGTCGACAACTTCCAATTTCCATATCTGTCTACCATAGGGTATTCCACTCCCGAAATCGGTCAGTGTGCCGCCTGGTGGATCCCAACCAGACAGCTTAACCGCTGGTCAATCTGACTAAAAACGGCTCATTCCCCCCATCATCCCGCTCCCACCCGGCATCCCCTGTCCATTGGTGAAGAAGGGATCCTGAAGTCCATATTGACCACCAAATCCTCCAAATCCGGCATCTCGGGCTGTACCGAGCCTTCCATTTTGAGGAATGTCGCCTACAGGGAATGCCCGTAGTCTTAGTCCGATGTTGAATCCCTTTTCGCTGCGAAAACCAAAAGGTTGATCAATATAGGCCAAAGTCAGGACGTAGTCGTGGAATGAATGCTCTACCGCCAGCGAACGGTAATCGAACTTCTTGCTAAAGCCGCTATATGACAGCTGCGACAGGATGCGGGTGTCCCGTCCAAACAACCAGCCACCAAATCGCCCTGCAAGCTGGGTCCATTGCTGTAAACGCGGTTCATAGGATAACGCAACATCAGTGAAAAACTGATTGGCCAGTTCTGCCTGAATTCCATATTGCATTGATACGGGTGCTTTGGTGTTTGGATCCCATGCCACCTGTGTTCTCGCAGCAAACCTCGGTGATAGAACCCCGGATATCTGTGCCTGCAGGTTTGTCCATGGGCGTCTGGGACTACCAGGAAACAGTGGTTCACGACTTCGTTCAATGTCAAAAGCGGTTCCAAACGATGCACTCAGACGGTCGGTAGCATATGTCCGGCTGGCGGAGACGATATTACTGGAACCCGTTCGATCCAACCTAAAGCCAATGGGTACGCCTCCATACGGCCGGTTATAGCGGTATGTCAGATTCCATCCAGTACCATCCTCACCGCCAGATGCCAGGGTGGTCGAGTGGTCCAGGACATACTGCGCAGCGATACCCCCATCGTAGATCGTCTGCAGAAAGCGGCTGCTTGAACGAAGCTGAGCAGCCCCGAGACTTCGTTCTAACTGTTTCGCACTAAGGTCTGCAAGGAAGCGATTGGTGCCGACCGCTTGCGGTACTCCCCCTCTCAGACTGCTTTCAAGAAACCGTCCATAGCCAAGCGTTGCCGATTGAAGTAGACCTGATACCAGACTGGGTGGTCTCTTTAGCTGTAGGCGAATTTCTGGAAGACGTTCGGTTCCTCCAAAAAACGCCGATGTACCGCTTTGTCCGCTTGTTTTGTTTGCAAGGTTTCTGTTGGCTTGTAGCTGGGCATCGAACGGACCGATCACGCCGCGGGCAGTTAATTCAGCAAGCTCACGTTGCGACTTAGCAAGCGTCGGTGAAGCAAGCGTCCCGCTGGTGGTGCGATTTGCGATGCTTGAATACTTGACACTTCCTGAGAAATCATTTCCGAGTCTAAAACCCTGAGATGTAGTAAGCGTTCTTGTTCCACTCTTTGCAAAGGATGAGCCTGACAATCCATCCACATACGATAGATTGAAAGGCCGGCCGGGGCTTTGTCTGATGACAGTGATGCCATTTGAGCGGGTTTGAGATCCGCTAATGGCACTTTGGTACGAGTTGCTACTTTGATCAGAGTTTAGCCTGAAGTCCAGCTCGCCTACTCTTTGTTCGTGTTCAAAGCGTATATTGCGATTGTGTACCCCGCGGTTGTTGTCCTGTAGATCGTAGACGACGAGCCGACCAGCTCCAGGTGATGCCCCCATGTATCGGTAGACTTGGTCAAATCCGAGGCCAATACCCTTGCGTTCCATCAAGTCGACCCGGAGCAGACCAGGAAGCTGGGCGGCAACTGCGTAGCCTACCGCAGCTTTTATGAAGTATCCTTCTTCGTTTGTACGCCCAAATGCCGGGAGCCAGCCACCTGGACGCTTTTCTTTGAGCGGAACAGATAAGTGGCGAATCGTGGCGACGCTGCGCTCATATCGCCGAACCTTGGCATCCCGCAGAACAAGTCGTTCATCAGCAATGAGCATCGCTGATGAAAAGCCAATATCGCCATGCGGTACCACGAGGTCACATGTGGTGAAAACACCCTCTTCGGCATCGATAACTTTACCGGTCCGACGCGCACGCGCGGCGGAAAAACGCATTGCCTGAAGACTTGTTCCACCGGTACGGGATGCCTCAACCACAACCTTTGCACCCATCGCATCAAAGTCGTACGTGTCAACATTGACTGCCATGGCATTCGCATCGACCCGAATTCCGTCCTCCAAGTAATGAATATCACCGGTGAGTGATGCTATTTTGGTTTTCGGGTTATACATAAAGCGCTGCGCGCGAATTGTGTGGTTGATGGTCTTGATGAGGACATTTCCAGTGGCGACGACACTTCCATCCGCCTCGATACGGAGCTGATCAGCAATCGGATACACCCAAGGGTCTCGCTTGATGGCATCCTGAAGTTGGCCAGCGACATCACTTTGATCACCCTTTTGTCTCGGTGGGAGAAAGCCCCGCTGATTCGGGACCTGCGATGGTCCTGCCAGCTTTCTTGGATTGCGGGAATCAGGAGCGGGTCGAGGAGGGCTGGCTTGTGATGTGCCTGTCTGAGTTGCAATTACAGCGAGCGCGGCCCAGGTCACACCGGAAGAATATCACAGGCTGTAATCGTCGAACCGACATTGATGAAAACCGTTTTGTGTGCGACATGCGATAGATTGAAGCGATATGTCACAAACGCTCTCGAGTAAGAAAAGCCCAGCATTTGAACAAGCCTTGATGCTGTTGAAACAAGCGCACCGCACTGAGCAGCGGCGATATCTGGTTGAAGGTGTGGAACTGGTTGAACAAGCGTTGAGACAGTCAGCATCTGAGGTCCATACGCTGTTTGTGACGCAGCAAGGGTATGAGCAACTATCCGATGCCATTGCAGGCAAAGTGTTGGTGACATACATTGTGCCTCCCGCGATGATAAACGACCTAACCGGCAATTCATACGCGACACCCTGTCAGGCTGTTGCCGTTGTGAGTCAGCTTCGCACAAGTGTCAAAGGCCTTGCAGAGTCTAAGGGCGTCATCCTCTGCGGTGAAGCGATTCAAGACCCAAGAAATGTTGGCGTAATGATCCGGATAGCCGATGCGCTGGGGTGTGATGCATTGCTCCTCGACAGCGCATCAGTAGATCCATGGTCCCGTCAGAGCGTCCGGTCAACGACGGGTTCAATCCTGAGAACACCGGTAGCCATCACCGCAAACCTCGCCGACACCCTTGGTAAGTTCCGTGAACGCGGTGTCATGGTCTGCGCCACCACTGGCAATACCGATATCTCCCTCTACAACGTCGATCTCACACACCGACCGCTTGCAATAGTGATGGGCAATGAACAGAGCGGCATATCGCAAGCCATAACTGAAGTCGCAAACGTTTTAGTACGTATCCCAATGTCACCCTCAACGGGAGCAGACTCGCTGAATGTCACGGTGGCAGCAGGAATCACCGTTGCGGAGGCTGGGCGTCAGGCGGATGTCAAATAACACGTTCCCTAAAGATTCCATCGTCCTCGTAACGGGAGCCTCCGGCCAAATCGGTAGTCACATTGCCACTGCCATCCGTGAATCGGGAACGTTAGTACGCACAACGGACATCACGGGCGATGTCGACAAGCAAGTCGACCTGACACAATTTGAGGATGTACAAGCGGCCATGCGTGACTGTACGCATGTCATTCACTGCGGTGCTATTCCGACGTACATTGATGGTCGTGAACATGATGTCCTTGCATCCAATGCCGAGGGTACGTGGAATGTTCTTCAGAGCTGTGTAAACCTGAGTATAAATCGGGTCGTAGTTTTTTCATCTGTGAACGCATTCGGTTCCTTTGCAGGAAGGCGTCCACTCGCTTATCTGCCAGGCGATGATGCGTATCCGGTGCAGACCGAGAACACATACCAGCTGGCAAAGCACTTGGTTGAAACAACAGCCCGGCACTACTCACGGGTATACGGCCTGGATATAGCGTTACTTCGCCCGGTGTTCGTGGCAAACAACAAGTCATACGCTTCGTGGAATCCGGAAGGCAATGTGAACCCCAATGTCTGGAACCTGAGCGACCTGTGGTCATACGTTGACATTCGCGATGTAGTTCGTGCCGCAATCCTGGCTGCGACGGCATCTTATAGCGGCTGCCATGCAATGTTGCTGTCCGCCGCCGACACAACAACAGGACTTCCAACCGCCGAGTTGGTGGAAAAATACTATCCCGAGGCGATAAAGACAGAACGCCTCAAGCAATGGCTATCATCTGATAACTTGCACCGTTCACTAATCGACTGTTCCGCGGCACGCAATGTCATTGGATGGGTTCCACAACACAGTTGGCGTGAAACAAACCGCCAGACTTAAGTCCCCAGAGAATTCACATACGCGACGCCGGATGCGACAAGATTCATAGCCTGTTCCATCGTCGATGCCTCGGCGTAAACACGAACAACCGGTTCGGTCCCGGATGGTCTGAGCAGCAGCCAGGACCCGTCCGTGAAGTCGAGCCGTGTGCCATCCTTACGGACAATTTCCTTGATGTCACGGCCAGCAAATGTTGGCTCAGTAAACGCCTTTAGCCCTGCGTTGATGGATGGCATGGCTGCCGCATCGGGGTGCATGTCATTCCGGGTGTATTCATGCGGTCCAACCTCAGCGAACACATCGTCAATGAGTTCTTCCAACCGCTTCCCTGCTGCAGACATCGCCTCAAGTATCAGCAACCCCATGACGACGCCGTCGCGTTCAGGGAGGTGCCCTTTGACTCCAATCCCACCCGATTCCTCACCGCCGATCATCACATCGCCCTGAAGCATGAGGTCACAAATGTACTTGAACCCAATCGGAGTTTCGATTAGGCGAATACCACGATTTGCACAGAGTTTATCGAGCGCACGCGTAGTCGAAACGGTACGGACAACATCCCCCGTCAAACCTCGATAATTGGTCAGATGTTTAAGGAGCACCGCAAATAAACGATGACAATCGACAAAGCGTCCGTGCGCATCGCAGGCTCCAAATCGGTCCGCATCGCCATCCAGACAGATGCCAACATCGTAGCCAGAGTCCGTAACGGTATCGAAGAGTGCCTGCATATTGCTTGCGATCGGCTCTGGGTTTACACCGCCAAAGTATGGATTTCGCTCAGACCGGATTTCGATACACTCGATACCGGCTCCGCTAAGTATCGATGACAGCATTCCCGACCCTGAACCGTGCATAGGGTCAATGACAGGTCTAAATCCCGACTTTTTGATGAGATCCAAGTCGACAATGCTCGCACATTGTTTGAGATAGTCCGTTATCAAGTCGACTGTATCAACTCGCCCCTGACTGAGAGTAATGTCTTCCGGTGTGATGAGCGCGAGCTCGGCCTCAATCTGTTTGATGATTTCAGGTGTTGCGCTACCGCCATAGTTTGCTTTGATTTTGAGACCATTAAACGATGGCGGGTTATGGCTTGCAGTGATCATTATCCCAACGGCAGCCTCACTTCGTTCCACAGCAAAGGACACAGTCGGGGAAGAACACGGCTTGTTGGATAGCTGAACCGCAATGCCATTTCCAATTGCAACTTTCGCGACTGCATTTGCGAAAACATCAGATTGTGCCCGGCAATCGTAGCCAACAACCATTCCGGATGCAGTGCTTCCATTTCGCTTGATCCAGTTGCAAACCGCTTGCGTGGCGAGCTGAACATTGGCCACTGTGAAGTCATCGGCGATGATGCCACGCCAACCATCCGTTCCGAACTTAATCTGTGTGTGCCCAGCAGCCATAAATGTTTCTCCATCAACCCAAATAAGACTGGTGTAACCCCACGTTTCAGCAGGTTATGCGATGTGGATACAACGGGTTTCAGTATAACCTGCATCACTGACCCCTTTGTTTAGAGCACCCGATTTTGACTGTCGGAAACCTAGTAAAAATGAGGGGTAAAGTCTGCCCGGTAATTGTACGAAGATACATGTGTGCCTCGTGTAACTACGAGGCTCCCTATAGATTTTTTCTACATGGGATGTGATTTGGCATTGTGTTTGCAATGTCTGTATCCGGGAGGTTCGAAGCACATGAGTACGATTTATATGGATCATCTGGAGCACGCCGATTGTCAGCAGGTCAAGTTGACCAAGCGCGAGGTTGAAGTGCTGCAGAGAGTTATTGAAGGTAAGTCCAGCAAGGAAGTTGCAGATGAGCTGTTTGTCAGCAAGCGCACGGTGGATTTCCATCTTGCAAACATCTACACAAAGCTGTCCGTAACGAACAGGTTGCAGGCATTCCGTGAAGCAACCCGCCGTGGACTCCTTACAGCAACCACCAGCTAGTCACTGCACCGGTAGCTGATCACACAAACAACCGCAGAGCATTCGCACTGCGGTTTGTTCCATTTAGGCAAGAAAATACACAATCCACAGGTTTTGCCTCATCAGCAATAAACTCAATGAAAAAACCGGTCGCCTGAATCCTCTACGGCTTGACAGTTCTGAGTCGTCCGTACGTGCCACCAAATACGCGCTGGTCGAGACGACCCGAGCTGTCTCCGATGCTCGCGATGCAATCGAATGGTCTCTCCATTACCTGCATGTCCGAACGAAGAATGCGCTTTATGGTGCCTAATAAAAAAACCGTAGCTCTGGTAACGCTACGGTTTTTCTTTTCAATGCCGGCGGTCCGGAACTGCCTAGAAGAGCTGGTCGAGACGACCTGAGCTGTCTCCGATGCTCTCGATTGGCACTCCAGCTTTATCGGCCATCGTGAGGAACAGGTTTGTCATCGGTGTATTGTTTTTGTATTTAATGTGACGCCCTGATTTGATGCCTGTAGCAGCACCTCCGGCGACAAGAATCGGCAAATCATCGTGGTTATGACGATCGCCATCACCAATTCCGCCACCATACACAACCATTGTGTTATCAAGCAGCGTACGGTCACCTTCACGAACATCACGCATCTTGCGCAACATGTAAGCCAGATTGTCCACATGGAACTGGTTGATTTTGCGAATGGCTTCGAGTTTTTCAGCATTACGCTGGTGATGCGACAGCTCGTGATGCCCATCATTGACGCCAATCATCTTGTAGGATCGATTGCTACCTTCGTTGGCGAACATAAACGTACCGACTCTGGTGATATCCGTTTGAAACGCCAGAACCATCATGTCACCCATAAGACGAACGTGCTCGGTGTAATCCGATGGAATCCCAGCGGGCATCCCGGTAAGCTTGTTGGTCAATCCAGCCTGCTGGCTTGTCTGTTCAGCAGCAGTCAGGCGGCGTTCGATTTCACGAACCCCCGTCATGTACTCATCAAGCTTCATCCGATCCGTTACCCCAAGCTTGTTGTGCAACGATTTGGCATCAGCAAGAACGAAGTCAAGAATCGACTTGTTCTCTGCAATGCGAGCCTCCCGCGCAGCAGGTGTTTCGTTTGGATCGCCATTCTGAAACAGGCGCTCGAACACCAAGCGCGGGTCAACTTCCTTAGCCACCGGCGTGTTGGGTGAACGCCAGGAAATAGAGTTCGAATACGCACAGCTGTATCCCGAATCGCAGTCCCCGGCCAAGCCGCCACGCTCACATCCAATCTCAATACTGGAAAAGCGTGTTTTGTCGCCAATGTGGTTGGCCATTAGCTGGTCGAACGATATGCCAGCCTGGATATTCGCTCCGCTCGTCTTGCGCGGGTGACAACCCGTAAGCCATGCGGCTGCAGAGCGAGCATGGTCGCCAGCACCATCACCAAGTGCAAACGCATTCCGCTGCGTTAGCCCGGTCAGGAGATTGAAGTTGGTTTTTAAGTCGGACAGCGGAGCAAGGACCGACGGAAGCGCATCGGACAGTTTGCCTTCCATCTTTGGCGTCCAGTGCTCCATATTGATGCCATTGGGGACGAAGACGAAAGCCATTCGGACTGGATGCTTGGCTTTGCTGCCACTCTGCGCCAATGCCGTCAATGGCATCATCGCCTCGAGCAATGGAAGCGACAATGCTGTACCAAATCCACGCAAGACCATTCGTCGGTCAATCGACTGTGACATGATAATCCCTCTCGTTCAGCATCATACCTGCAGCATTCGCGACACTACCACCGGATGAATCACCGCGACGTGTCCTGAATGCCTTACTACGAATAACCTCGGCAAGCAAATGACTGAATCTTCCGCCCTTGGCCAGTGTTCGTGATGTCATTTTGTCCAAATCACATTGGTCGTATCGCTCGATACCTCGCCCGATTCCATATGTCATCAAGCGCTCAAGCATCCCCCGAACCACTGCTTGCTTCTTCGCAATCAGCAACGCCTGAAGTCCCGATACACCTTTAAATTTAGAGCCATCTGGAAGCTCTCCCGTCACATCCAGCGCGACTCCATTATCGGAGTCCCGCCAGCCACCGATGGCATCGAAATTCTCGAGTGCAAAACCCATTCCATCAAGACGCTCATGACAGTTGGCACATGCTGGATTTTTCCGATGTTCCTCAAGGCGGGCGCGGACGGAGGTTGGCCGTGCGACTCCCCCGGATTTCTCTTCAGGGAGCGGAGGAACGTTGGGTGGCGGTAGCGGTGGTGGCGTCCCTAGCATATTCTCAAGTACCCACTTACCACGCTTGACAGGACTCGTACGGCCCGGATTTGAAGTCAGCATTAAGACGCTTGCATGCCCAAGCACGCCGCCTCGCGGACCAGGCGACAACTTGACCAACCGCATCGCATCGCCCGTCACGTCAGGAATACCGTAATGCCTGGCCAACGCCTCGTTTAGAAACGTATAGTCAGACTTCACCAACTCCATGACGGGTCGGTCGTCACGCACGATCCGATCAAAGTAAAGCTCGGTCTCCTGCTGCATCGCACGACGCAGTCCTTCATTGAATGTTGGGAAACGCGCAACATCAGGCTGCACAACAGCTGCTTTACGCAAATTCAGCCATTGCCCGGCAAAGTTCTGTGCCAAGGACAATGACTTAGGGTCCTTGAGCATCCGTGTAACCTGCCCATTTATTTGTGCTTCGGTTGCAAGCTTGCCATTCTCTGCAGCAGACAACAGAGCATCATCGGGCATGGAGGACCAAATAAAGTACGACAATCGCGTCGCCAACTCATAGGGACTTAGCGTCCGGGTTGCTTTTGGATTGTTAGGGTCCGGATCAACTTCCACCTTGTAAAGAAAATTTGGAGACACTAACACTGCCTGTAAAGCCAGCTGAAGTCCACGCTCAAATGACAATTTACGCGCACGGACGGTCTTTGATAATGAAACAACACGTGATACTTCAGCGGCCGACACAGGACGCCGGTACGCACGGCGCATCAACACGCGGATGTTGTAGGCCATCGCCGATTCCCACGCTGTATCAGATGCATTTTCCGGCAGTTTTCGAACCAAAAATCTATGACTCGGAGGCAATGGGATCGCAGCGCCAGCACTCTCTGGATATTCCAGTTCAAGGGAATGCACAATCAGGTTACGGTCTTTTCCCGGACCCTCGAAGCCATCATTCAGGAAACCAACACCCAAAACTACCTTGCCGGGTGCATCGACTTGGATGACCTGCGTGTAGATTTTAGGTCGATTTGGACGATTGGCGACATCAACCTGTCCAACCGCTTTGCCATTTTGGAGGATGCGCATCTGGCATGGCTCTGCTCCAAGCTGCTGGCCACTGGCTTCTATCCTGAGGGTATACGTACCTGCTACCGGCGCATCGACCGTAAAACCGGCGTCAGCCACAGTACCAAACATCAATGCATCACCCACGTAAGGGCTGAGACCACCACCGGAAATGGGCTTCAAGTCCTTACCCACAACGCGTGTCGGCGGCACAACCCGGTCTTCAGGTGCAACGATGGCTTCACGCGACAGCTGACGGGCCGCCCCAACGTACTTTTCCATCAGAAGCGGTGAGATAGAGAGCACATCCCCGATGTTGTCAAACCCGTAACCAACATCATCACTTGGAAACTTGTCAGCCGGAGTTGATGTAACGCGAAGCAAGTCACGGACCGTATTGTTGTATTCAACTTTGTTCAACCGTCGCATTGTGACGCGGCCAGGGTCATTGATTTTGCAATCTGCCTGCGAGAACGCCGACTGCAATGCGTTCACGACCGCCGTCCGGGATGTAAGCTCAGGATGCGGAACGCCCTTCGGTGGCATCGATTGCGATTCAATAGTCCCGATCACTTTGTCCCAGGTTGCACGGTCACCCAACATCGCATCAAGCGATTTGTGTTTGGTTAGGTTGATACCCGCAGCAGCACCATCGGCTCCATGACAACCGATACAGTATTTATCTACAAAACTCCGGACGCGTTTGTAGGTTGAAGCAGCACTGGCTACCTCCGCTTTCTTTACAGGAGGGGCACTGACCGCCACGTAGGCAATGGAGACAGTTGCCGCGATTGACAAGGGAAGCACTGAAATCTTCGAACGCATATAGCGCAGATTCTACCTTTAGAACTGCTATCGAATCACTTTGATAGAATGCGATTGCTGGACGAATCCGGCAATTATGGAACCACACTCATACAAATTCATTGAACTCGCGTTGACATTGTTTCTCGTTCTTCTGACGGGTTTCTTTGTCGCAGCGGAGTTTGCACTCGTCAAGGTCAGAGCCACCAGACTAAGTGAACTCGCCCGGACCGGTAATCAAAGCGCTGTACGAGCCGTACGTGCATTGGAGCACATCAACGACTACCTCTCCGCAACACAGCTGGGAATCACGGTATGTACTCTGGTACTCGGTAACATTGGGGAAACGGCCGTAGAAAGTCTGCTGCACCCAGTATTTGGAAGGGTTCCGGCTGGTATCCGCCACACACTGACAAGCGGTGTTGCATTGACATTAGTGATGATGCTTGAAGTCATTATCGGTGAAATGGCGCCGAAAACGTTGGCTATTCGTCAGGCTGAAAAGATTACCCTTGCGCTCATCCTGCCGTTATCAATCTTCACAAAGCTGTTCCGACCACTGATTCTGCTCATGAATGGTATTGCCGGCTTAGTTTTGAGGCCATTTGGAATAACACCAACGGATGACCATGGACACGAGGATTCTCTGTCAGCTGATGAACTGCGTCTCATGCTAACGGCCAGTCGCAACAGCGGTACGATTCAGGAATCCGAATGGAATCTGGCTACCCGCGTACTGGACTTTTCACATTCTCAGGCTAAAGATGTCATGATTCCGCGCCCGGATGTAACGTTTGTCGATGCATCCCTCCCCCTCTCTGACATCGTGACACTTGTATCGGCATCCGGTCACACTCGCTTCCCAGTCATCAAAAATGGGAATCCCGATGAAGTCATCGGAATTGTCCACGTGAAAGAGCTGGTCAAGTTGACGGGGAGCGACATTACGCCAGCACTCAGGAGCGTTTTACGCGTCCCGGAAACAAAGTCAACCGAAGCCCTGCTTCGAACAATGCAACGGATGCGGACGCATATGTCGGTTGTCGTGGATGAATACGGTGGAACGGCCGGTATCGTGACCATCGAAGATATTGTCGAAGAAATCGTCGGCGACATACAGGATGAGTTTGAGACCGACCTTCCGGAGCTGGTTACAGATAATCAAGCGGTCATTGTCGATGCCAGGATGACGCTGGTGAAACTCGTCAGGCACTTTGAAATCTCGATGCCCGAAAACGATGAGGATATTGAAACAGTTGGCGGATGGATTCTTGCGAATGCTTCTCAAGCCACCATCAAGCCGGGAACAGCGGTCCCATTTGGTGGGTATACATTCACAGTGATCGAAGTCACCGGAAGGAGAGTCCGACGGGTTCGCGTTTCGGCAACTCCCTCCAACAGTGAACTACCAAACGGGTGCCCAAAAGATGCCTCCTAAGCAACAGCCAGCTCCTCTCCCTACGAATACATTGGTGGATGATCTCGTCAGCGCCGTCGGACTGTCATCGCACCCGAACATTAGAGTCATCGAGCGATGCATCGAAGCCGTACTTGTACTACTCATCTACTTTGTAGCAAGGGTGATGCTGCGCCGATTAATCGAGAGAACTGTCTCCACTTTGCTGACACGGCATGCAAATAACGAATCCAGAAATCATGCACGCATCCAAACGCTGATGGGCACGATGGCGAGTGCATCCGACATGGTGCTGTTCTTTGTGATGCTTGTTGCACTACTCTCACTCGTTGGCATCAATGTGGCGGGTATTCTTGGAACAGCTAGTGTTGCCGGCCTTGCTTTCGGCTTTGGTGCTCAGAAACTCATCAAGGATGTCATCACAGGCTTCTTTCTTCTCATCGAAGATCAATATGCGGTTGGCGATTACGTTTCCGTTGGGACAGTTACGGGCACCGTAGAGGACTTAGCGCTCCGAATCACACGTATCCGAGATGACGATGGAAGACTACACACGCTGAGCAATGGAGATGTGGCTCAAGTCTGTAATCACTCACGTGGTCCGCTCTCCGCCACGATTGATATCGGAGTCGCCCCCGAAACAAACATTCATGAAGCAATATCGGCGCTGGAACCCGTTCTACTGGAATGGTCTTTGACGACCGGATTGCCTGAAATGGCACGCGTCGATGGCATCCAATCCGCTGACGCAACCAGGGTTGCTCTTCGAATCATTTTGAAGACGAATCCCGGTCAAAGGCCAGCCACACTTACACCGAGGTTACGGCAGATTTGCCGGGATGCCTTAACGGATGCTGGACTACGACCGGCCTGACGGTCGCCAAACATGACCGAAGATTCGTTCGAAGAGATCCGAACGGAATATGCCATCGGGGTCGACTTCCTGCTTAATGGCCAGAAACCGTTGGACCCTGGGTTCATTGAGATATTCCTGAATTCGATCAGCACTCAGCGTTGCATCTTTTGCAAAGTAGAACCGACCACCGCTCGATAAGAGCAAAGCATCCAGCTCGGCAGCCAAAGCCCACACTCGCTTACGATTCCCTGCTGTCAATCTGAAGTCGAGTGCCAGTGAAAAGCCATCCACGGCATGCGTCATCAGAAACGGATCCATACGATGCTGCTTGAACACAGCCAAATACGGAACCAAACCTGCATTCTGACAACGTTCAAGAATCGTCTTGAAGCACTGCTTCGCACTCGCTGCCGGTACGAAAGCCTGGTATTGAATCAATCCATGGTCGCCGTACGCGAGTTTCCAATTTGGTACGTAATCCAGGAGAAATGCAAAACCTGCATGCGACTCTTCGTGAACAACACCATCCTTGAGGCGCGAAGCGGTTGCTTTAGCCCAGTTGATTAACCTCATTCCAACGTCATTGACGAATGGCTTCATAAAACGCCAAAGAATAGACTTGGGAATCAGTCCGAAAATATTGTCAGGTAAGTCCTGAGATTCAATCCGTAGAGACTGCGTACCGCCATACCTCTCGGTGTAATTTGCCTGATGTACTTGCCCACGCCCCAAGTTATCGCCGGTTGCAAAGGCATCAATCCAGCCGACAAGATAGTCCGCAGATGGTATTCGCTCCTCGAATATGGCAAACATGTGATCCATGTTTTTTGCATAGATTGGATCGACCAGTAACTTGCCTGACGAAACACGCTTCATTTGCAGAACAACCCGGGTTATGACACCCAACGACCCAAATCCACCAATGACGGCATGAAAGAGCTCTGAATTGTCAGTCGGGGAGCATGTTACGCGTTGACCGCTCGCAAGGACAACATCAATTTCCGCTACATGCTGCCCTATTGTCCCGACCTTGAAGTTGTTCTTTCCATGAATGTTCATGCCGAGAGCACCTGCAAGCGTCGGAGCCATCGTTCCTGAGACGACAGGAGGCCACCAGCCATCCCCAATACAGTACTTCCACAGCTGCTCAATCGTAACGCCGGCTTCACACACTATCCGCCCCGATTCCGGATTCCATTCCAGGATCCGGTTTAGACGCGAAATATCCAAAATGATCTGTTCAGCCCCAAGACTCGCATCACCGTAAGAACGTCCAGCACCACGCAGCACAATGCGCGCTCTGGACTCACGTGCAAATTGCAACAGTTCCAAAATGCCTTCAATCGTTGATGGCCGGTACACATATCCTGCAGCGGACTTGTTTCTGCCCCAAGCATCGATGGTCTCGAGGTGTGTGGTCGCGTAACGCCGAAGACTCATCTATATGTCCAGCCGCTGGAAAACCGCTTGAGGAATCGACCGGATGACAGTCATTAGCAATTTCCAAACACCCGGCACATAGGCAACTGCTGTACCTTTACGGGCGTGCTGGATGATAAGCGATGCTGCCTTTTCAGCTGAAATCATAAGCGGTAACTTGGACAGTCCAGCAGTCATCGGTGTGCTTACTGGACCAGGCTTTATCGTCACGACACGAACGCCCTTTGTCGCAAGACGGTTTCTCAGTGCCTCCAGAAACACGGTGAAACCAGCCTTTGTCGCAGCATATACGGGTCCACCCCGGCGGCCACGGTCTCCGGCGACTGATGAGATACCTACGATGGTTCCCGATTTCAACGCCTGACATCTAATGGCTACCGCATTCAGCCACCGAACCGCAGATGTAAGATTTACATCAATACTCTCGACATCCAGCTGTGTTGGGAAGTCATCCTTACCTACACGCGGCATGATTCCAGCACTATAAATGTACAAATCACATCCACCAATGCGATCGCATAGGTCAGCCAGGACCTGAGACGCATCACAGTCATCGGTCAGATCCAGCACAACAGGCACTACGGCATCCGGGAAGTCAAGTGCTAATTGCTCGAGAAGTGCCTGTCGTCGTGCTATAGCAATGACCTGGATACCAGAGCCTGCCAGCTGTCGTACCAACTCGGCTCCGATTCCCGTACTGGCACCAAACACAATCGCTCTTCGGAATGCACTCATATGGCAATATCAACCTTTTGTCCCGTATGGGAGGACTCAACGGCATAGAGTACCATCGCGAGTGACCAGATGTTATCGGAGCAGATACCCATCGGGGTGCTACCAGTTTGCAAAGCGTTTAGAAAGTCGTTAAGACTGCCAGCGATGCCCGGCAATGGGTACGGCGGGATACTGACATCGACTGAATCACATTCCCGAATGAATCCATCACTACCTACAACGACTTGCTTACAGAGCTTGTTTCCACCATCCCAGGTAACAGTGCCTTTAGGACAGATAGCACGCCACGATGACTCCCACGATGTACTGTGCCCTTCTGAAGCCCAGGATCCACGATAAGAGAATCGGGCTC
Source organism: uncultured Armatimonadia bacterium (assembly GCA_964606305.1). Lineage (GTDB taxonomy): Bacteria > Armatimonadota > Armatimonadia > Armatimonadales > Armatimonadaceae > CAIRTT01. Next base: position 16,773 of record CAZSGJ010000009.1, on the reverse strand, counting down.
CATTGCCAAATTGGAATGTTGCGAGCGCGGATTCAGCGCCTTCGTACCACGACCAAGGCAGCCTGAATGAATCACAACTCACAGATGTTGGCTGATGTGGAATAAGAAATCTTGCGGCATCGAAGGTATGAATGGCCATGTCCTTCAAGAGAACATCCGCCATGACATCTCTGAACCCACCAAAGTGTGCCCCAATGAAAAAGTCCGCCGTCAGAAGTGCAACACCGCCTAGTTCATTGATGCAACTTCGAAAGGCATGTAACCCGCCGTCGTACCGCCGCGACTGGCTGACCATATAAGTCAAACCGGCCTCTTCAGCCGCCCGAATCATTCGAGATCCGCTATCAAGGGACGTCGACAACGGCTTTTCCCCGAGCACATGAGCACCATGTGCCAATGCCATCAATGTCACGCCCTCATGTGCCTCAGGAACCGTCACATCAATGACAACATCGGGTGAAGTTTCCTTCAACGCACTGGCTAGATCTGTGTACGTTCTGACTTCAGTCGAAGTAAAGCCAAACGTGTCAAAAAAAGCCTGCTCTGCGCGTCCATCGACAATATCTACCCAGCCACACAGTGTAGCCCGATCAGCAAATGCAGTGATGTTTTTGGCCCAAGCACGCCCCATCCCGCCCGCACCTACGAGAAGAATCCTAACCATCTGTCGCGCGGAACCACCCCAGTGGTGCATTTGGACATGAATGCGTTGAATAACGTTCCGTAGTTACTGGAGCTGACCAACGGACGGCATTGCCGATAATTGTTCGCACTTCTGGTTGGTAATAAACCGGATAGGTTTCATGCCCAGGAGAGAAGTAAAAGATTCGCCCTTGTCCCCTCGTCCAACAGCATCCGCTTCGGAACACTTCGCCTCCGCTGAACGATGAAATAAAAACCAATTCATCTGGTTGAGGTATATCGAAGAACTCACCATACATCTCCTGATTGGGTATCTGAAACACTTCGGGAACGCCCAATGTTATCGGATGACCAGGTTTGACCGTCCAAACAACTTCACTGTCATCATCACGCCATCTGAGTGCACAGGACGTACCCATTAACTTTCGGAATATCTTCGCGAAGTGACCAGAATGAAGGACGATGAGGCCCATACCCTCAAGTACACGTTGGTACACACGCTCAACGACCTCATCTGAGACCTCACCGTGTGCCATATGTCCCCACCATGTCAACACATCGGTGTTCGCTAATACATCGGCCGTTAATCCATGTTCCGGTTCATCCAATGTAGCCGTGCCAACGACACAATCGTCTCCAAGGTGCTCTCTAATACCAGCAGCAATCACTGCATGCATGCCATCGGGGTAGACAGAGCGAACCGTTTCGGATTCCTTCTCGTGTCTGAACTCACTCCAGACAGTAACTCGAATTGCCATTTTGGTTTCCTACGTGAAAAAAGAAATGCCCGTGCATTGCACGGGCAAAGAACTACTTTCGGTCTGTCAGGCTTTGCCATTCCCAGGCCGTGGAGTCAGGACGGAACTGATAATCCAGGAATATGATTCCCATCAACAGTACCCATATGAATCCAAGCGCCGCCCACAGCCAGATTAACCTTGTTCCACCCTTTACATTCATAAAGTTCAGAACGACCAACACTGCCTTGACAGTCGCGACTATAAGCGCAATGACAATGTTCCAACCAACCCAGTTCCACATCTTGCTGAGATCGATGAAGTACAGAACAACCGTAACAACCAGCAATCCCAACAGCGCGAAATATGTCCCGTAGTAGAGACTCACCTTTGGGTGCGAGATTCTCTCGATTGGTGCACCTTCCGGTGCAAAGCCCGCACCGTGTCCATGTCCAGATGCCATATCTATACCCCTTACGAAATCAGATACATCAGTGGGAATAGGAAGATCCACACGATGTCAACGAAGTGCCAGTACAAGCCAACCATCTCCGTCGGCATGTAATCATCCACTGCAGGGTGCTTCGTGAGGTACATCAGAATCAACGTCGTCATACAGATGATTCCAATGATGACGTGGATACCATGCAGGCCTGTCATACAGAAGTAGATAGAGAAAAAGATCTTCGCTTTACCTGCTTCGATATCGAAACGCTCTCGAGCCGCAGACTTGACGACTACGCGTGCTGTAGCCTCAGAGGCGGACGTAACCCGGTTGTCAAAGCCAGACTCAACCATCGGCGTATCAGGGTTATCCTTTGGAGCGACGAACGATACTTGATTCGTCTTTCGAGCCACCTGCAGCTGTTCCCAGGCAACATTTGCACGAGGATTCTCTTCTGCACCAGCCGCCGGCTTATGATGCTCATGAAAGATTGTCAAAGCCTTTGCATAGTTGAAGTTCTGGTCCGGAAGAAGCCCCTCGTTAATCTTGCTAGTGTACTCGACATACTTGATTCCCATGAATCCGAAAGCACACAGACACGTGAACGCGAGGAGAAGCGCCACTTTAATGCGTTGTCCATGTTGAGCGTAATACACCGCAAGCGCAGCCGACAAAGAACTCGACAGCAGGACCAGCGTGTTCAATGTTCCAAGCTTTACATCCAAGAAGTGGTGTGCTTCAAGGTATGTATTGAAGTACATCACCCGGTACAGCGTATAAGCCAGGAATAGCGCTCCGAAGAACATCACTTCCGTAACCAGGAACGACCACATCCCGACGATGTAGGATTCGTTTTGCTGATCCAAATCCTCGAACTGGACAGACAGCTTCTGTTCAATCATGTGATGACCGGATGAAGCCACAGCCGCATTTTCCAAACTCTTCAGGCTCATACATGAACCTCCTCATCGGCTGCAATATGAAGTTCTTCGTCATCGAACGGGAACCGGCTTGGAGCAACATCCCCACCATGATGGCTTTCTTGGAAGTACTCATAAGCTTCCCATGTGACAACAGGTAGTTCGTGGAAGTTGTGCGTATCTGGAGGAGACATCGTGAGCCACTCCAGACCAACGGCACGCCATGGGTTGTTTCCAGCCTTCTCACCATGCTTCAAAGAGTGCAAAAGATAGAACACTGGTAGCAGGAATCCGACACCGAGAACGAATGCTCCCCCAGTGGACATCACGTGCCATAGCTGGAACTCAGGCGGATAGAAGTGGTAACGGCGCGGCATACCAAGATAACCAACAACGAACTGCGGTAAGAACGTCAGGTTGAAGCCAAGGAATACCAACACAGCACTAACTTTGCCCCAGATCTCGCTGTACATCCGCCCGGTCATTTTCGGCCACCAGAAGTGCAAGCCAGCCAGGAAGCCCATCGCAGTCCCACCAACCATCACGTAGTGGAAGTGCGCTACGACGAAGTACGTTGCCGTCAAGTGGATATCCGTTGCAAGGGAAGAAAGGTATAGACCGGTCAATCCACCGATTGTAAACAGTCCCAGGAAGCCGAAGGCATAGAGCATGTGACTGGTTAGCTCGACAGAACCCTTGTACATGGTCGTTGCCCAGTTGAAAATCTTTACAGCAGATGGAACTGCAACAAGGAAGCTCAAGACCGAGAAGACAAGACCGAGGTACATCGACTGCGATGTCGCAAACATGTGGTGTCCCCACACGATGAAGCCAAAGACAGCGATCGCCATTGTCGAAAATGCTACGAATTCATAGCCGAAGATGCGCTTCTTACT
>CAZSGJ010000009.1:10792-13033 GCA_964606305.1 uncultured Armatimonadia bacterium | reverse complement strand
AGACCCGTAAAGATTGACGAGAATCCCGCAACGAATGCTGCCATGATCGTGAGAGCGACATTCGAGTTTGAATACACACTCGAGTACGGCGTGTAGAACGTCCAACCCGTGTCAACACCGCCGCCAATAATGGCAGCGAGTCCCATAACCAGTGCGGCGCTGTAGACGTAAAACGACAGCAAGTTAAGTCGCGGAAACGCGAGGTCACGAGCCCCTAGCATCAGCGGCAAGACGAAGTTTCCAAGGACAGCCGGAACTGCCGGAATGAGGAAGAAGAAGATCATCACGACGCCATGCGCAGTGAATACCTTGTTGTAGGCATCATTCGTGAGGAACTGCCCCTTAGGAACGGTCAGTTCTACACGAATCATGCCTGCGGCGAGACCGCCAAGTAAGAAAGCAACCGAGACGGCCACAAGATACATAATCGCAATGCGTTTGTGGTCGACTGTGAATAGCCACGACTTAATCGTATTCGTAGCATTCAGATAGTGCAATGGCTCCTTGACCTTGTCATGGGACTTCCCGACGTCCTTCAAAGTTGCCGTACTCATTGGTATTGCTCTCCTCCATACATGTAGCGCCACTGCTGCGTGTTGGTATTTGCCGCAGGAGCCACGCTGTCCGGACGACCACCCTCAAGTGGCGTACCGGTCCCGATTTCCTTGATATACGCAATCAAGGCAATGACCTCAGACTCTGACAGTGAGCCACGGAATGCTGGCATCGAACCAGTCGAGTTCGCTAACCGAACATCATTCGGATTCAGGATGGCCGAACGAATGTATCCTTCGTCAGCAACAACCTTTGATCCATCCGCCAGCTGACGCATCGACTTGTACAAGCCCACTAAACTTGCTCCTTTAGAGCTAGCTTTCGGACCATCGGCATGGCACGAAGCACATTGGTACTTCTTGAACAGCGTTGCCCCCTGCTGCGCAAGTGAAATGTCACCGGTCGGCGCAGAGATTCCACCAGGGTAAAACGGACGTCCGCCACCGCCAGCCTGCCATTTTTCAAAGTCCTCGCGACTCTGAACAACCACCCAGCCGCCCATCTCAGAATGCTGGGTCCCACAGTAAACATTACAGTAGATGCGGTACTTGCCAACTCGCGTTGGCGTAAACCACATATTTGTGTAGCGACCCGGCTCTACGTGACGTTGGATACGAAATTCAGGAACGTAAAACGCGTGAATGACATCCTGGGAAATCATCGACAGCTTTACAGGACTATTCACCGGAACGTGGATTTCATTGTTTTCTCGAGTGCCATCCGAATGCTGCGCATGCCACATCCACTGCTTGCCAATGACAAACACTTCCCGCGCATTCTTGGGTGGTTGATAGACATCCGCAAACAGACGCGCAGACCAAGTGAAAACGCCAAGGCCAAGGACCAACGCAGGCAACGTCCACGTCATTTCCAGCAACGTGTTATGCGTCGATGGATTAGAGCGGTCCACGTTCGTGCCTTTACGATACCTGGCTGCAAGGAATGCAATCAGTGCGATGACAATGATGGTAAACACCACCGTCAGGGCATTCATCACCCAAAACAGCTTATCAACTTCACCTGCATACTGTGACGCAGCAATAGGTGCTAACTGCAACTCGTTCATTCGTTATTCCCCGTGCCAGACCCAACAGTCAAGCGGGACTTCCTCTCCTTACGCAGCGACTGGAACATAAATGCCCCAAGCAACAATGCGGTCCCCGAACCCAATACCTTTAGCAAAGTCACCACACGCAGTCCGTAAACATTACGAGCCGGATCGTAGTGATAACACATCAATAGAAACTGATCAGCAATCGTACCAATCCTACCTTCAGATGCCTCTGTCAATGCAAGATAGACATCCTTCCCAGGGTACACAACACCGAATAAATACCTGGAAACTTTACCCTTAGGGGTCAGTATCATCGTCACACTCGGATGCGCATACTGGTCCGTTCTTTGGTCATAGACATAAACGTATCCAACAGCATCGGCCAGCTTGCGGATTTCACTCTCACTACCGGTTAGAAAGTGCCAGCCATCAGATGCTCCAGCGATGCCAAGTTCGCTCATGTAGCGCTTCTTGGATGCAAGAGCTACCTCGGGCGTCTCTTTTGGATTGATACTTACGATTACAATCTCAAAGTCACGTCCGACTTGCCATTTCAAGGCCGGATCGTGAAGACTCTCGACTTGACCATGCAGCATATTTGCACATGTGTTTTTGCAAGAATAGAACGGCAT
>CAZSGJ010000009.1:0-10692 GCA_964606305.1 uncultured Armatimonadia bacterium | reverse complement strand
TCTTCCTTGGGATTTGCCTGAAGCTGTGGATGCGCAGGGAGCTTACGCTCTACGGACCAGCCGGGTACATTTGCATCGCTTTCATACTTTGGCTTCGTGAAGTTGAAGAACCACATCATCGCAGCGCTGGCCACGACGAAGAGTCCAACAAGACCACCGAAGGAAAGGACCAGCGGCGCAAGCTTAACATCCGTGTGCTCATACCCAACAACATGACTTTGTGTCGGAGAATCGTGCTTATGCATGGCTTGATGCCTCCCATTGCTGCTTAGCTTCAATCAATCGCTGATCGTGACTTGGGACAAGCGCCACCTTACGGGCATTTCCGCTAAAGGTGTACACCCATATTCCACCAAGCCCAAGGAGCGCTCCGAGGACACCAAGAATGACCGGGAGAGCGATTCCACCACTGAAATTCACCATAAACGGAACGATTTGCCAGAACAGATCAACCATTCTCACAACAGCAATCCATCCAGCTACAAAGCGAAGAATCGTAGGGGTCCGCTTCGTCTTTCCAGAGAGGAGGAGAAGAAACGGAATCAGGAACTGACACACGACTAATCCCGCTCCCAGGTAAACCATTGGACCTTCAAAACGCTGCACAAAGAAGATATTTTCTTCCGGCAAGTTACCAGACCAGATAATAAGGAACTGTGACAGCGTGAAGTAGCCGTAGACCATGGTAAAGCCAAACATCAGGTTGCCTAGATCTTTGGTCAACAATGGCTGAATGATTCCGTTGTACGGAGACTTTGCCCGGAGCGATGTGAGAATAAATGTTCCTACAGCGATTGCAAACAGCAAACTTGTTGCCATGTGCCATGCGCCGTACAGGGTTGAAAACCACATCGGATCAAGCGACATGATCCAATCTGTCATCGCAAAAGTTAGCAGGACAACGTGCAACACTCCACCTGGAGCCGCAAAGTTTGTCCGCTTAGCCGCGATGGATTCATCGCGGACATCATCCTGTTTGAGCGACAGCTTGGTCAGATAGTTTGTTCCAAGGATCCAGAACGCAAAGTAAACGGCGCTGCGGATTGTCCACGCGAGTGGCGTATACCATAGCTGCTTGTTTGGATGGAGATGATGGTGGATCTCATGATTCGCCCACGGATACACCTGTCCGTTCCATGCTGCCCAAACGAGAGGCAGGAAGAAAACTGCCAGAAGCGGCAACGTCTTCGCACACGCTTCGGCGATACGCAGTATCGACAAACTCCACTGCGCACGAATAGTGTGGTGCAGGAAGATCAGTGTGGTGCTACCAATGGCAAGACTAAACCAAACCATAAAACCATACAGATAGGAGGACCAGAAAATCTTCTTACCTGGATCAACATCCATCTGAAAGCCAACGCCAAGCAAAATAAGTCCGACAAAGGTTGCAGGTAATGCAACTGCCTGAAGCCGCTTTAGTGATGAGACTGCACTGGAGGCATCTGCGCTCAATTGTGTTCTCCTTCGGATGCGTGACCCGATTCATTTCCAGTAGCAGAGTGCCCTGCACCATGCTCCGCAGGACCATCACCGTGCATGGAATCGTTCAAATTCGATGGAAGTGGCATCTTGCCCGCTTCCCTCAACGCCGAGATATACGCAACTACAGCCCATCGGTCATCAACATCGGGTATGCGGGCTGAGTAGCTGTACATCGCCCCCTTACCGTTCACGATGACATCAAAGAACTGTCCAGGTTTGTAGGTACCGTACTTTTTATCAAGCAGGTTTGCAGGAAGCTTTTGCCAATAACCCATACCGCGAAGAGCCACAAAGCCATTTCCATCACCAGCGACGCCATGGCATGGCTGGCAAAAGATGTTATAGCGTTCCTGTCCACGCTTCAGCATAGATGTAGCGCCTCCAAAAGATTTGACACTCGCAGGAGGAATGACATCCGTAAAGGCATTACCGGTCTTTCCGGTCGTACGGGCATCGGGTGCAACGTAGCCTTTGAAAGAAACGGTACCAGCAACATTGGGACGATCCCCTTGCTGATCACTGTAGAAGTCCGATGCGGCTCCCGAGTTGACACGTGGCTGGACCCACTGGTCAACGTGGCACCCTGCAAGCAGGACGGTTATCGCAGCGGATACTGCAACGGTTGTAACCTGTTTCATGCTGGGACCTCCGATACATCCAACGCACCAAGTCCCTGAAGAAACTCGGTCACGGATGCCTCATCAAACTTTGGATCACGTGTCTCGATGCAAAGGAAGAATCGATCCTGACTCGCACGGTCAAAATTCTTCGCATTGAACATCGGGTTATAGGGTTTCGGAAGTCCATTCAACGCAAACTGCGAGACAAACGTCGTCAAACCGGTTACCAGGACAGTCGCTTCGAACGTAATCGGGATGAACTGTGGCCATGTAAAGAGCGGCTTCCCTCCGACGTTCATCGGGTAGTCAATCAATGCCACCCATGTTTGAAAGCCGAGTCCAAGGCAACATCCGGTTATTCCTCCGAAGAAAGCCATCCACGGTATGCGCACATCCTCGAAGTGCATCGCTTCGGCAAGACCATGGATTGGCATTGGAGAATACGCATCGAACTTCTTATATCCGGCAACACGGGTCTTTGTCGCCGCCTCTACAAGCGCATCCGGGTCATCGAATTCCGCAACGATTCCGAACAGCTTTGGCGAATCATCAGCAGCATGTGCCATTAGTGCGCCTCCTCTGCATTCTCATGACCATCATGGCCATGTCCAAACTGATGGTGATTCTTCAACAACAGATCACGCATTTCAAAGATGTTGATGATTGGCAGCACTTTGATGAACATGAACAACAGGAAGACAAAGAATCCCATGGTCCCGATAAACAAAGCCCAGTCCCATTCCGTTGGGGCATAGTAACCCCACGAGCTCGTAAGGAAGTCACGCGTCAGGGACATCGGGATAATCACGAAACGCTCAAGCCACATCCCAATTCCGACAATGATCGACAGCACGAACAAGAACGGTACATTGCGGCGTAGCTGCGGTACCCAACATAGTTGAGGAAAGATCCCGTTGCAGAAAATCAACGCGTAATAGAACCACTTGTACGGACCAAACAATCGGTTGTACACAAGAGCCAACTCATATGTGTTTCCGCTGTACCAGCCGTAGAACATTTCAAGAATGTAGCCATAGAACACGATTAGTCCAGTGGCAAGTGTAATCTTGGCCATCCAGTCTAGGTGTTTGTCAGTGATGTAGTCCTTAATCTGCGGATAGATTCCACGTAGGGGCAAGCCGAAGGTAAGCACCATCGCGAAACCTGCGAACACAGCTCCAGCCACAAAGTATGGTGGAAAGATAGTCGTGTGCCAACCAGGAACGATACCGACAGCGAAGTCGAACGAAACGATGGTATGTACAGACAAAACCAGGGGAGCCGAGATACCTGCAAGTATGTTGTAGGCCTGTTCGTAGCGGAACCAATGCTTAGCGCTACCAACCCAACCCATGCTCGCCAGTCCATAGATTCCCTTCACCAACGGATGCTGAGCGCGATCACGCAGTGTAGCAATATCCGGAATCAGACCAAGGAACCAGAACAATAACGAAATCGTGAAGTATGTCGAGACAGCAAAAACGTCCCACTCCAGCGGAGAGCGTGTTTGCGGCCACATACCCAATGTGTTTGCGTAAGGGAACAACCAATAGTCAAGCCATGGTCGACCAGTATGCAGCAACGGATACAAACCCGCACACATAACGGCGAAAATCGTCATCGCCTCAGCAAATCGGTTGATCGAGTTTCTCCACGACTGACGCATCAGGAGGAGAATCGCTGAAATCAACGTACCTGCGTGACCGATTCCAATCCACCAAACAAAGTTAATGATGTCCCATGCCCAAGCTGTAGGTTGGTTATTACCCCAAACTCCGGTACCGGTCAAAACAAGGTACGTCACAGCAAGAAGCATCACGTTGAGGACGGCAAATCCCAGACCCGTAGCCACAAACCATACGGTTGGTGGCTTCGGATTGAGAACGACACCAGCCAAAATCTCAGAGATTGTGGTATATGAGTGTTCGCCGTCGATGAAGTTCTGCGGTACGAGCCGTGTGCGCTTCGACGAGTCAATCGAATTTATCGCCATCAGGCTTTCTCCAACTTAGAATTTGTATTGCGAATACGTGCAAGATACGTCGTACGTGGTCGGGTGTTCAGATCCGATAACAACGCATAGTCGTGAGGTTGCGCTTTGTTGACGCTAACACGGCTGGTCGGGTCCATCATGTCGCCAAACTCGATGGCTTGCGTCGGACATGCCTGCTGGCATGCCGTCCTGACCTGTTGATCCTCGATTTCACGACCATCCTTCTTCGCCTCTATGCGTACTTCATTAATTCGTTGTACACAGTAAGTACACTTTTCCATTACGCCGCGACCGCGAACGGATACCCGCGGGTTGGCCAGCATTTTCAGCTGAGGCTTGTTGTAGTAATCGAGAGTTCCCGGACCACCAACACCCTGCGTCCACTTTAGGAAGTTAAAGCGGCGAACCTTGTACGGACAGTTGTTCGAGCAATATCGCGTACCAACACAGCGGTTATAGACCATCTGGTTGAGACCCTCGTGGCTATGGATTGTCGCAGCGACTGGACAAACTGGTTCACAAGGAGCTTTCTCACACTGCATACATGGAACAGGCATGAAGTGCGAAATAGGATCGTTTACATCGGTTCCTTCGTAGTAATGGTCGAGACGAATCCAGTGCATCTCACGACCACGCGCCACTTCCTTCTTACCTACAACAGGAATGTTGTTTTCGGCTTGACACGCAATCGAACAAGCATTACACCCAATACACGTTGTGAGATCAATCGTCATCGCCCATTGGTTGTAACCAACGTTCGAGAACTCAGGATAAAGAGAAGGCCAGTTCTCCTTGTTTGCAAGACTTCGCTCCGCATACCTGAAGTTTCCACCAGGGTCGGCAGGATACGATTTCCCCTCTCCGGCGTGGGATTCATGCGCGTCGTGAGGCTTATCCAGAGCACGTGCAACTCCATGATGGAGTTCCTCAAAAATCTCACCCTTTTTCTCAACGTATTCGTCGAAGGTTGCCACCCGGACAATGTCACGATTCTTCGTCTCAACATATTCCGCTTTGAGGAGGTGGTGCGGCTGCGTGAACACAAGATCGTATTCTTCCGCAATAGTCTTGGCTTCTGCAGACGCCATGTACAGATTCTTCGTAGTACGAAGCTTGTATGTATTGAAACCACGTCCTTTTGCCGCTTCACCGCCATGGGTGCGGCCGTAGCCCAGAGCAAGCGTGATTGTTTCATCAGGTTGACCAGGAAGAATCCAGACCGCGACCTTGAGAGTCTCACCATCAACAGCCAACTCGACCATCTTTCGGCCGGTGTACTGAGCGATATTGACTGCGTCTGATTCTCCCACCTGAGGAATAATGCCAAGTTTCTTTGCCGTTGCAGCAGAAACCATTGCGGCGTTATCCCACACGAGCGTCGTAACTGGCTTTGGAAGTTCCTGAAGCCATGCATTGTTTGCATAGCGACCATCATGAATGGTTGGATCCAAGCGGAACTGAACCTCATAGCCGGATGCATTCCGTGCCTTAGGCTGCGGGGCCGCTGACAACTGCGGGAATGCAATCGGTGCTGGAGCTTGTCGGATGATGCCGCGGGCAAGTGCTTGTCCCCAGGCAGCATCGGTAATGCCTCCATAGGTTTCCTTTACCAACTGCTCACCACTGATTGGTTGGCCCAAAAACTCCGACAGGTATTCAATCTCAGACTTTGTCGAGTACAGCGGCTTTATGAGTGGCTGGCTGAGGGAAACGGTTCCATCATAGGCTACCGCATCTCCCCAAGACTCAAGCTCATGCGACAGCGGGAGATGCCAGTTGCACAAGATCGATGTTTCATCTTCGTAGAGCGATATCCGAATCGCATCGTTCTCTCGATTAGCGGTGAACTTACCGAGGGCTTTTCCAAAGTTGACATCTGATGGAGCATTGTAAACAGGATTACCACCAATGATAACGAGTGTCTTTACCGAGCCGTTATCGAGGGCTTGTACAACATCGGAGAGAGAACCCTGCTTGTCAGCAATCACTGGCTTGCTGGCTAAGACATGCGTACCAAGTGCACCAATGGCTGAATTGATTACCGCGGCATAGTGATGCACCGCATCACTGGAATGATCACCCGGTACTACAACACCGTGTCCAGCCTTGAGGTCAGCAACGACAGCCTCGGCGAACGTTGTTTCCTCTGCGGTTAATCCTGTTGCGGTGCCGCCAGAAACCAGTGCAGCAATCCCTGCAGCGACCGTTTCAAGGGCAGATGGACGCACCGCGAGTCTATGATCGGCCGCTGCCCCCGTTACCGAGTACGCAGACTCGATAGCATATAGCCGGGACATTGATGTCGTATCCTTGCGAACACGACGCGACTCGGCAAAGTCCAATGCATAACGAACAGATCCTGGCATCGATGTAAGGAAGTCAGAGTCAAGCGACAGTACGGTCTTTACACCCTTGAGGTTGTAATAGAGCTCGATATCTTTTCCGAATGCCTTGCTTGCGCCAGACACCGCATTGGCCCTGCCAAATGGTTCATAAACAGTCCAGCCAGACTTAGGATAAGCTTTCTGGACCGCACTCTTGAGACGGGCAAATGTAGGCGATGATTTGGCTTCCGTAACGAAGTGCAGACCTGCACCACCAGATTTACGGAAATCTTTGATCTTCTCGTAGAGGTGTGTAAAGAAGCTTTCAAACGATACGACTTCTCCACGATGGATGACTGACTGTGAACGGTCAGGATCGTAGAAATCAAGAATATCTGCTTGCGCAAATATGTCCGTTGATCCCATTGATGCAGGATGTTCGGGATTACCTTCAACCTTGGTTGGACGCCCGTCAACCGTTCGGACAACAACGCCCAAGCCATATCCAGCGAGCGTGACCGTCGTCGCGAAGTCTGTCGATTTCCCAGGAATACGTCCATCCGGTGAGCGGACAAACGGCACAGCCTTTGGGTCGGGCATGATTAACTGACGACAACCCGCCGTGCCAGCTAAAGCCAGACTAGCACCGGCAATCTTTAGGAAATCGCGTCGGTCGACATCGAGGAGAGATTCCCGATGTGGAAACTCATCATCCTCCCAGGCCTTCGCTTCTGGGGTTCGGGTAAGCTGCCCAAACGACTTAAAAATCGGTCGGGCGTTACTCTGCTGTTTATTATCGCGTTGCATGTTGAGACAAAACTCCGGCTAATCGGTACTAACGATCACCATCTAGTGGTGGCAAACTGCGCAGTCTGTGAGCTGCTCTTTCTTGATGTTGTACTTCTTTACGAGCTCACGGCCCTTGGCCAGTTCTTCCGCGGTGCGGTTGTACTGTTCGCCCTGTGCTAAGATCTGCTGCTCCTTCGTAAGCGCCTTCGGATCTTTGCGGATTGCCTCGTACAAGTCGAAGGCTGAACCTGGCTCACCAACATACTTTTCAGGGTTTCGGTGGCACTCCAGACACCATCGCATCTGGAATGGCTTGCCCTTGTAAGCCATTTGCATTGCCTGAACAGGTCCGTGGCAGTTGTTACAGTTGACACCACGCTTGATGTGAATAGAGTGGTTGAAGTAGACAAAGTCTGGGACTTTGTTAACCTTAGTCCACTTGATTGGAACATTCTTTTCGTAGCTCTCGCGAATAGGCTCCAACAACGGGCTGTTGTTCCACACCTGCGAGTGACAGGACATACACGTATGCGTCGCAGGATAGCCTGCCTTGGCAGACTTCTCGACACTTGTATGGCAATACCGGCAATCGATACCCAGCTCTGTCACGTGGTGTTCGTGTGAGAATGGCACGGGTTGCTCCACTGCCGTCGTGACTCCAGTAACCTGAGGTGCACGCGTAATCTGCGAGAGTGTCACAATAACCGCTAGCGGTGTAGCCGCCAGAGCTACGACTGCGACTTGGGCGAAAGCATTAGAGCTTGGTCGGAAAAGTTGTGGCATGCCTTTCATCCTGACCTGTCATCGGGCACCAACTTAGGCTGACGCACGGTAATACGACGGGTCTTTATCATCTGACTTTGTACACTATTTCACGAAGTCTGGCAATGTGCCGAGAGGCATATGGAGACATTTCGTCATGAAAGTACGGAACGATCGATGGCCATCGCCACGAACAGCAAAGCAAGGTAGAGCATCGAGAAAAGATACGCACTCTTCGCTGACGGACGACTTGTATTTTGTATAAGAATTCCACTCCTTCCAACCAATAGAAGTCCAAGAATAACTGCCGCAATCGCATAGATGAGGCCGACCAGCCCCTGAAACCATGGCAGCAGAGAAACAGCAACAGTAAGAACAGCATAGACAACGATTTGGATGGCAGTTGCCTTGTCTCCAGCCACGCTCGGTAGCATCGGTACACCCACACGCGCATACTCATCTTTGATCATCAGAGCGAGAGCCCAGAAGTGTGCAGGTGTCCAGACAAAGATAATCGCAAACAAGTACCACGCTAGTGCGCCGCCTAAGTCACCGGTGACTGCGGCCCAGCCCACCAGCGGCGGAAAACAGCCAGCTGCACCACCAATGACAATATTCTGTGTTGTTCTGCGTTTGAGGAACAAGGTGTAAACGACAACGTAAAACGCGAGTCCACCAAGACTGGCAGTGGCTGCAACGAGGTTTGCCCCTAACCAAAGAATCACAAATGACAGCACCGCTAGAGTCATCGCAAATGCAAATGCATTTCGACCTGGAATCAAACTGGTAACCGTTGGTCGATGCTTTGTTCGTTCCATCCGGGCATCGATATCCCGATCTACCACCATATTAAGAGCATTGGCAGCACCGGCCGAAAGAAATCCTCCGATGAGAACTGCAAGGAATATTCCGAAGCCAGGCCATCCCTTCGCCGCGACAAACATCGCCGTCATCGATGTCAACAACAGCAGAGAAATCACGCGTGGCTTTGTAAGCGCCAGATAGTCTTTCCAAGTCGCAGTCGAAGATGAAACCGCTGACACATGTGGTTCTGGAGCAAAGTTTTTGTCTTCCAAGTGGATTACATCTGTTGACAATGCCCCCGCAGACAAAAACACCATCGAGACCCAGACTGCATCGGCCAGCAGCAGATGAACCACCTGCATGACCACAGGTGCCTTCAACCAAACGTTGATGCCACCAACGGCAGTTTGGACAACAAACAGCCACACAACCGCATTGCTCCAACGAGCAGTGTCTGCGCTGGGCCTAAGGTGCCGAATCATCGCTGCGACTATCACCACAAAGCAACCTGTGCTGAGCGCAATGTATGGATGCAGGATGCGCAATCTCAAAATTGCCGGCGCGTTGTCAGCACGAGCCAGTCGCATTACCTCATCATGCGACTGGGCGGGGTAAAGCGTATCGCCCAGTGCAGTGATTGCGCCTGAGATACCAAGCACTATCATGGTAACAAAAGTCAATACGATTGTGGCAAAGACCGGTCCTTGATTCCGTAATCGAAGTCCTGGTCGGTTCCCAGCACACCATGCGGTGATCGCTGACGATGTAAGCAAAAAGAAGGTATTGACTAAGTGAAGTGACATCCAAACTGCGCGGAACATGCTCTTGTTCTCAGCGACCAGTCCGGCATTTACGATGTACTTGCCAATCCACGCTTCCAACCCGGTAAGCACAAGCATTACCAATGCTGCATGGGTTGCGGTGTGACGGAATCGGAATCGATAACCCACGAGACCTACGGTTAGCAGGACAAGGACACCATCGAAAGCTGAAATCCGTCGGTGCGTAAACTCAATGATCGTTTTGATCGACGGGGCAACCGGTAGGACTTCGCCATTGCACAGCGGCCAGTGGCTACCGCAACCATCGCCGGAACCCGTCGCACGTACGACCGTGCCAGCAAGAATCGTCACGATATGCCAGATCAGCGTCGCCCAGGCAATTCTGGAAATCCATCGGAGTGGAATCCCCGGACCGTCTGGCTTGGATGCTGTTGAATCTCTATTCGTACTGGTTGCCATACCTGTCCTTTAATATACCGATGTCGAACGTACAATCCATCTGCTGGTCTGCATAATTCGTGAAAATAGTCACAAACTTATGTAAAGCAACATTTGCAGGGTTGCAGCGACACAGGTACAACACTCTGCACAACTTTAGTTATCCCGGAGACAGACGTGGCAGGAACAAATCCGTACATTGACATCCCTCAGGCTCCAAAGCCGAAATCGCCGTATACATTGATTCTTAGGATGGATGGCCATGAACACACGTTATCTGTAGACCCGAGTCAGATTCCATACGGTCGTTCAGGACAGCCTGGCTCAATCCTTGATATCTGTGAAGGGTTTGACTTAGCCCTTGAACACACATGCGGAGGCGTCTGCGCTTGTGCTACATGCCACGTGATTGTCCGCGATGGATTGTCATCATGTAATGAAGCCACCGATGATGAGCTTGATCAGCTCGAGGAGGCTCCAGGCTTGACATTGAACTCACGCCTCGGCTGCCAATGCGTCCCGAACGGTGAGTGCAAAACGGTGATCGTTGAAGTTCCAGGTTGGAACCGGAATGCGGTTAAAGAAACTCCACATTAATTGCGATTCGCTGATATCGCCTGTAACATACTCAGCGTTGCACGGGCGGTTGGCGCAGTGGTAGCGCGCTTCCTTGACACGGAAGAGGTCACAGGTTC
>CAZSGJ010000008.1:0-61217 GCA_964606305.1 uncultured Armatimonadia bacterium | reverse complement strand
CTTCTTAGGTGTCTTGCCTGTCTGTGCCATTGGATATCTACCTATTCCTTGAAGGTTGCTGCTTCATCATCTTAGAACGCAGTTGCTGCCCAACGCTGGTGTTGCGTCCGATGTAGTCGCCAAGTCCGGCAAGAAGCGGGCCTGTCATCATCCCTGAGACAGTTTTCCCACGAGGCCGATTTCGCATTTTAGAAAAGCGACGTTCCGCTTTGAGTCTATTGTGGGCTTCTAAAATGGCGTCCGGTCCATACTCGGGACCTAGATTGTGTGGCAACCCAACCATACGTTTCAATATTTCTTGACTCATCGGCAGGTCTGGGCGTCCTTTAGCTGCGGTGAATTTGCGTTCTACATAATCTTCTACCGGTGTCATTGGCCTTTTACCGAGAAGCATGTCAAGAAATGCCAATTCGTCAGCACCCTTGACAAGGCCTTTGGGCTGGATGCCTTTGCTTGGTATATACACCCCCGGAGTATCACGAGCTTTTTCAAATGACATTCGACCTGTTGTAGCGTCTTTTCGACGATAATAGGCCAGTCGTTTTAAAGCTTGCATTTGCATTTTCGCATCTGCCTCTCCGGTCAGTTTCCAGTAAACCGGGCTTTGCTTAAAGTTGCGTTGTTGTTCATTCAGTCGGCCAGCACTGAATTCGGCCCTGTACTTTTTTTCAACATCCGACTGTTGCTTCTTAGGTGTCTTGCCTGTCTGTGCCATTGGATATCTACCTATTCCTTGAAGGTTGCTGCTTCATCATCTTAGAACGCAGTTGCTGCCCAACGCTGGTGTTGCGTCCGATGTAGTCGCCAAGTCCGGCAAGAAGCGGGCCTGTCATCATCCCTGAAACAGTTTTCCCACGAGGCCGATTTCGCATTATAGAAAAGCGACGTTGCGCTTTGAGTTTATTGTAAGCGTTTAGAATGGCATCCGGCCCTTCACTGGGATAGTATGGCAACCCAACCATACGTTTCACTATTTCTTGACTCATCGGCAGGTCTGGGCGTCCTTTAGATGCATGAAATTTGCGTTCTACATAATCTTCTACCGGTGTCCTTGGCCTTCTACCAAGAAACATGTCAAGCATTGCCGATTCGTCAGCACCCTTGACAAGGCCTTTGGGCTTGACGCCTATGCTTGGTATATACGCCCCCGAAATATCACGAGCTTTTTCAAATGACATTCGACCTGTTGTAGCGTCTCTTCGACGATAATAGGCCAGTCGTTTTAAATTTTCCCTTTGAGCTTTCGCTGCTGCCTCTTCGGTCGGTCCCCAGTAAGTCCCGCTTTGCTTAAAACGGCGTTGTTGTTCATTCAGTCGGCCAGCACTGAATTCGGCCCTGTACTTTTTTTCAACATCCGACTGTTGCTTCTTAGGTGTCTTGCCTGTCTGTGCCATATCAATCTCCTAGCAGTTCCATGCGCGAAGGGATTTGTTGATCCGGGAGTTTGGATCGTTCGCCGTCTTTGCGGATGTGAGACGTTTCTTCATGCCGGACATCCGAGCGCAAAACGACTTGCGCCTACCGGCATCGGACTTGGTCCGTGGGTTAGGGGCAGGTGGCTTGAGATTGTTGCCTTGCGTACGTTTGAAGTAGGCACGACCGGCTGCGTTGAGACCACCCTTGGGGTCTTGGTGTTTTTTCAGCACTCCCATGAAACCAGTATCCTGCCTGCATATATTCCCGTGCAAGTGATATGATTATGACAACGACTCTCAATAGGATTGACAGTATGACAAGAATTGATGACAACGACATCATCAGGCTGGTTGGAGAAGGATTGACGGATCGCGAGATTGCGGAATCCTTGAACATGAAACTGCGGACAGTCAACTTCCGGTTGCAGATGATCTACGCCAAGATGAGCATTCCTCCGGGCAAGAACCGCAGGATCAAATTGTTGAACGCCATATCCAAGCAGAAATAGCAAAGCCCCCCGGAGGCCGACGGGGGGCTTTTCACCGACATCTGGAAAGGAGTAAAACAGATGCCAGCGTCTATGCGAATGGATCTTCGATTTCTCCCGGCAGGGGAGGGGGAGGGACGGCCCGTATCCAAGGATCGTTGTCCCGAATCTTGGAACCCGTCTCGGAAGGTTTGTCGAGTCCATTCACATTGTCTGCCACGATATCCCAAACCGTGACCATTCGCCCGTCTTTTTCGTACTTGCGGGATTCCATGCGTCCGTCCACGGATACCATGCGACCCTTGGACAGGTAGTTCGCACAGAAGTCCGCCGTCTTGCCCCATGCCTTCACGGTGAAGAAGTCCGCTTCGTCCTTCTTGAACCGGTTGACGGCAACGCTGAATTCAGCGACGTTCCGCTCTCCGACCTGACGCACATTCGGATCGGCCGTAAGCCTGCCCACAATGCAGATCTTGTTCACTTCAATGTTTCCCAGTTTGCTTCGTTGATTCGCTCGCCATTGTTTGTGTAGAACCGTACCCTCTCGCGGTTGATGACAAACGACAGGAACTTGTCATTGTCATTGACGGCATCCACAATCGCCAGCTTGTCCTTTTCTCCCAGATCCTGAGCAAGGCGTCCAAGCTTCATCTCGTTCTTGGACGTCGTGTAGACAAGCAAGGTACCGGCAGGAGTGGTGTGATCCGTAAACTTCTCGCGGGCATAGACGAACCCGAGTCCGAATCCGAAGAGCAAGCAGATGATTTCAACCATGACCGATCTCCTTCCACAGCAATCCTACCACTCATTTTGAAAACCAGCAATATATACATTCCGAAGGAATGTTTCTTGTTATAATTGATTCTAGTTAATAGGGGTATCGTTTTTGACACCCTCCCCCCTGTTGTTTTTGATACCCTAGCGTGGTTCATATTGAACGGAGCCTACAAATGAGCAGTGCGAAAAAAACCAATCCCGGACTATGGGCAAAGATAGTCGCCTCCGCGAAATCCGGCAGCAAAGGCGGGGATCCCGGAGAATGGTCTGCGCGCAAGGCACAGCTTGCGACCCTCGAGTACAAGAAGCGCGGCGGCGGGTATGTCGGTGCCAAGAGCAAGGACAACAGTCTTTCCAAATGGACGGACCAGAAATGGCGCACCAGCGACAACACGCCGAGCAAGGGCAGGAAACGTTATCTTCCGGACAAGGCTTGGTCCGCGTTGAGTGCCAGCGAGAAAGCTGCCACAAATGCGGCGAAGGCACGTGGCAACGCGGCTGGCAAACAGTTTGTCCGTCAGCCTGAATCAATCGCGAGGAAAGCGGCAAAGTACCGGCAATGAAGATTGTACGTACGGCAATGAGACCCATTGCGGTTAAGGCGGCATCAGACGCATTGGCGAATGTCGGTGTGACCGAAGAAGGCAACAATGCAGGCAAGGCAGTCGAGACCTACCTTGCGTCCTGTGTCCCTCCGCTTGGACCCGGTGCGCCATGGTGCGCGGCATTTGTCCGTTACCGCATGAAAGCCGCAGCCACGAAGCTTGGACTGACATACGACACATCATTCCCAAGAAGCGCATACACCCCGGATTGGGCAAACTGGGGGCGTAGGAATGGCAAATGGATTCCTGTCTCGGAACTGTACGACGGCGTAGTTGGAGAAGATCCTGTCCGGCAGGTGGTATTGCCCGGTGACCTTGCATTGTTCTACTTCTCACAGCTCGGACGCATCGGTCATATAGGCATCGTCACCAGTGTTCGCAAGACAGGGTTGATGACAGTTGAAGGAAACACATCCCCGGAACCGGAGGATGCGGACGAGGTCGAGCGCGATGGCGACGGAGTATTCCGCAAGAACCGACGCTGGACGGAACTTGGCAAATTCGGTGGTATCCTGCTGGTGGACTTCTAGCAATCGTGCTGAAATGTCGGGAGATTCGTCCTATGCCACCGTTTGGTGGCTTTTTTTTCAGGGGTGGAGAAATGACGGACAGAGTTGAAATCAGATCGGGTGTCTATCGTGTAAGCAGGTCCACCAAGCACAGCGCAGGATACGACCTTCGCTGCACGGAATCGTTCACAGTGACCCATGGGGAGATCACCATTGTCTCGACAGGTGTCTACGTGCGCATGCCTGTGGACACAATGGGTATGGTTTGCAGCCGTTCAGGTCTTGCAACCAAGGGAATCATCGTCGTGAATGCGCCCGGAATCATCGATCCCGACTACACACAGGAAGTCAAGGTGATCATGACCCGGTTGATTCCCGGTTCCGTCTCGTTCACCGCTGGCGACAGGATCGCGCAACTCGTGTTCACCAAGTGGCTTCCCACCACCGTGGATGCAAACACGACGTTTGCTCCGGAACGAACCGGAGGCTTCGGCAGCACAGGCGAAAAATAACCCCCGGCTGGACGACCGGGGGCTTCTTGAGGAAGATATGTCTTTTTTACGCACGAAGCAGTGCATTCTACCACCCGGAATCATTCCTTGGCGTGGTACTTCTCCACCGCAGCCATTGTCACAGGAAGCAGATTCGCAAGTTCTTCCTTGATCGCAAGCGCGATATCCCTGTGTTCCTTCTGCGTGTCGGGCTTCGTCCGGAGCAGGACGTAATGAATCCACGACCTGATGTTGCCTGCCATATAGACTTTGGTCGGTGTGCACAACGGCAGGATGTTGCGGGCGGTCTCGTTGGCGAATCCCGCATCCAGAAGTTTCCGGTAGGCCTTGGTTGCTTGAGCCACTGCGTCCTGCGCTTCCTTCAACGCATCCTTTTGCTCCTGCGTCGCATTGCGCCAGTCCATGGGCAGGCTGGATTGCCTGTTTGTCGCACCGGCCAAGCGCATGTCGAAGTCCGCAAGCCACTCCAGTTCAGGCACTTCTGCGTAACGCTGGCTGAATTCCTGAAAGCTGAACGACCGGTGCCTCAGTATCTGCGCCGATATGGCTCGCGTGGTGCGTATTTCGAATACCGCATGCGCCATTTCAAACGGCGACCAATGTCCATGCCGGATGCAATAGGACAACAGGCGCGTGTCGTCGCTTTCCTGATTGGCAGGATTGGACACACGGGCGCACCACATGATCAGGCTTTCCGCCTTGGGCGTGGATCGGATCAGGTCTACTCCGGGTTTCATTTGCGCTTACGTGCCTCCAACGTTTCAAGAATGTCGTCGACAATGCTCACGCACTGCATCGAGGCCGCATCGAGCGCGTTTCGTTCCTTGCAGGGAAGCATCGTCCGCATGGCTTCATCGACAAAGGACTTGACCACATAGATGTGATCGGCCCATCGCTGTGCGTCCTTTTCAAGGAACGGCAACGGTTTTGTCGCCATCTATTCTTCCTCCTCGACAATGTCGTCGTCGTCCACACTGCTGTCGTCATATGGATCGTATTCCTCTTCAGGCACATCCACGTGTTCGATACGCTTCGGTGCCATGTCAATCACGGGAGTCATGTGTCCGAAGTACTTGTTCACATACACGGTATCGACAAATTCCGCACAGTCAACTTCCAGTTCCTCATGCACAATCTCCACCATGCGATGCCAGTTGTAAACGGGAACCCAACGAAACTTTCCTGCGCGCCATACCTGCGCCTTGCCGACCAGCGCGGCATCCATTTCCTTGTGCCACACGACGGTCTCGCCCTCCCGTTCCGCCCAAACATCGAACCAAGTTTTCAACCTGATGATTTCTTCTTCAGGCAGCTGGTTCTCATCCATTGTCAGTCTCCTCCTCCACTTCTCCGGCCATCATGTCGTCCATGGCTATGGTCAAGAGTCCGATTGCGACGATGTAGTCGCATGCACGTATGCACCTGTAGCTTGTGCTGTAGGAAATAGGGTCGGTGTCTCGAACCAGCATCAAGGTCTCGAGGCCGAATTCCTTTGCCTTGCGGCATACCTTTTCCATGACCTTGCAGAACTGAGGCAGGCTGCCGTCCCAGTCGTCCAACGTGTTCAAATCCATGGGTTATTGTATAGTTTCTTAGCAAGATTGACAACCGAAAACAGGATAGAATGGCATGTCTTTCCTTTTCGTCTCTTGAAAAACCACGACTTAGCCTGAAAGACAAAAAAAGACCCGTCATTGTCTTTGTGACGGGTCTTTTCCTTGCTGGAAATTACATCGGTCGTTTGTTCAACTGCCGTTGCGTCTTGTGCCACTGGGCAAGCGCGGTGTTGGCCTTTGCCTGATCAGCTGGGCTGAGCCTGCGATATGCAGCAGACTTCTGCATCTGGGTCTGGATGGACGCGAGCGACGTATCCCCGCGCGTATCCAACCGTTTCCGACCCACACTCGAGGCGTATCCGATTGCCTCGCGCACACCGGCGACCTTCTTGCGGATCTCGGGATTGGTCGATCGGACTTCACCAAGAGCACTGCGTCCACCCATGGCACCGGTTGTCTGCCGTCCTGAAACACGACGGCCTTGCAGATCAGCCTTGGCGTTTCCAGTACGCATCTGAGCCATCTCGCGTTGCATTTGCGGAATAGCTTTTTTTGCATAATCCGATGCAAGCCCAATTGCAATCATCCCTGCACCACCGGCTCTTGACAGCCCAACCTTGGGAAAAGGCTTCGTAGCAGCCGCAGCCTTACGTGCTGTTTCAATTGCAGCGGCCCGGGCTGCATTTGCAATCTGAGCTTCTCTAAGTGCACGAGTAGAAGCAGTAAGCTTTGCCTGTTGGGCTATGCGAGCACCACGGGCAGTTTGGCCATACATGCTGGCCTGACCACCCAACTTACCTCTGCCTCTCATCCCTTTCCTTGCCATACGTGATAGCGGTTTAGCCTTACTGGGTGAAACAGGATCGAGAGAAGAATCCAAAACAGTTGCCTTCGGCGCAGCAGATGCGGGCGCAGATGTGGCAGCAGCCGTCACGCCGCCAGCCGCACCCTTCTTGGGCGCACGAGCCATGGCCTGCTTGATGCGCTGGGCGCGCACCCTGCGGTCAACGACGTCCATCCCACCGAGGACCATGGGGCCGAGAGCCGCGCCAATCTGACCGGCTTCCCACAAATAAGGACGGATGCCCTCTTCGGAACCGCCATTGGTGCGCTCGTTCATCGCCCCACGGGCCATTCCAATACCGGCACCGAGACCCGTGCCGATGATCGTGCCTTTCACTCCGCTGCCAATCGCACCCTTGATGCTCTTGACAGCCTTGCCAGCATTTACCTTACGCATCGCTTCACTTCCTCTCTCACGCAACCTGTCCTTATTATCCTTGATGGCGGACCGAACCGCCTCCAAAGGCTCGCCACCAGCCGCGACAGCACGGCGAACGCCAGATTTGCCAGCACCCGCGGCGGCAACAGCAGCCATGGACGCGCGGGTACGCGCATTCGACAGCAACTCCGCCGTATCCACCGATTGGGCGGCAGACCGCACACGCGACACAGCCCCACTTGCAGCGCGACCGACCTCGCCACGAAGCTCAGATGCACTCTTCTTAGGCACAGAACGCGCATAACGAACAGCCTTCCCAGCACCACGACCAGCCTTGCGCATTCCCGCGTCCGCGTAACGCTTGCCGCGTTGCAATCCGCGGCGAACACCCGGAATAAGCTCATACGCCTGCCGCAAACCCAAGCCGGACAAGCCGCCGACAACACCGGCCAGAGTATTGTTGATGACGCGCAAGTCATGGCTCAGAGGAGACGACGCAATCCTCTCGTCCTGCTGGCGATTCCGTTCGTTCTGAACCCGCAACAAACGCTCGTTGTCCGCAAACGCCTTGGCCCGCTGACGTTGCGCAGCCAACACACGCTCGTTTTCAGCCGCCTTGCGAGCACGACGCACCTCGTCCGCAGCCAACTCACCCTTCGTCGGAGGACGCAACTTAACCGTTTGAACACGACGGCGACGCTTAACCTCAGGCATGTCGCACCTCCCTAAAGACCAAACGCGTCACGAAGAGCACGACCCAATTCAGTCTGGCCGATGTACTCGCCAACAGGACGCGCGGACAAGCCAGCCGCCGTGCCGATAATCCCGCCACGAACCATAGGACGCATGTTCCGAATAGGAGACATGATCCTGCGCCCCATCGACTGGGGACGACGCATGGATTCACGAGGAATACCTTGCAAGGAAGTCGGACGACGAAACGTGTGCAACACAGGTTCGCCACGACCACGCGCGTTCGCAGCCTTGACACGATTGGAAATCATATTCCCCAAACGACTGCCCGGCTTGGGAGCAGGAAAATTCCCCTGTTCGAACAAACGCTTCTCCATACGAGACAACTCGTAATCCATAAACTTCTTGTCGCCCATGGCAGGACGCTTGCGTTTACGCGGCTCCATCAACACACCTCCTACTTCACAAGAGAACGACGAATCGCATCGCCAAGACTGCCACCACCCATATTGAAAGGAACCTCGGTAAATACCTTTCGGCGATTCTTGGCAGGCAGGGGAGCATCCATACGGCCTCCACGCAAAGGTAAAGGACGCACACGACGAGGAGAAGAATCACGATACTTGCCACCCTTGGGCAACGGACTGGGCGTGTAACCGTCGTACATAACAAATCCTCCAAGCAAACATAAGTTTGCCAAGACCAAAACATCCTTCACAGATTGTATCCAAATACATCACAGACAGGCAAAGTTTCTTCCGAGGGAGAAGAAGAAGAGAGAAGAGACGACTTTCAGGAGTCGGAGTCCCCCATTATAGCCTTGCCTTGGGGGGGAGGGTCATTGCCATAGGGGTCTGCCAACAACTGTCAACAGCGCGCAGGAGTCCTCAATAACTATCAACAACGCCATAAAAAGGGGGTCCCCAGCCCGGAAGGGTCATTATATCTCCCCCTTGGAGTGCTCTTATCGGGGTTTCGTGTCTCATTTTTGTCACTTATTGACACTTCTTGACACTTCTTGAACGCTATTGACACTTTGCTTGATCCGCGCAGTAGTCCTGATTAAATGAGCCATCACTTCGCAGGGAGGTAGATAGAATGGAATTTGGGTTCCACACGGACAGTGTGGAGCCGGTATCACCCATATGGGAATCTCGCATGGTCGGGAAGGCATACCGTAGGTTCACGACGGTATCCCGCGCCATGGCATCTAACGGAGCCTGTCGCTCCGGCAAAAGAGATAAACGCGACGGGTTGTGGCATGGCAGGGAACCCGAACGGCATCGTATCGCTCGCAAGGGCAGGTTGCCGTTAGGCGGACCGGAGCATACCGCAATCGGGTTCTGGGCAAAGGGCTTCAAGCCGATTATCGGCAAGTGTCCCCTTCTCGGCGAACTTGCTATCGTGGGGTTCCACACTCCATGGGCGGATGGCGTCAAGCCAAAGCGTACCCGTCGTGTCAAATTGACCATATTGGTTTCCGGTTCTACCGCTGAAGGCGTCAAGAAGTCGGCAGAGATAGACAAGATCCGCGCAGAATGGGCGCAGGCGGATCTGGAGAACGCGAAAGCCCGTGGCTACACGGGAGACAACATCGAAGAAGCGAAAGCGTATCTCGCGTACCTAGCGCGGGAGAACGCCCGGCAAGAGTGGGGCAGGTGAAAGCCTGCCCCTTTTCGGTCCGCCATCGTTCCAGCGTGATTTAGGCACGTTGGCACGATGTTGGCACGAAAGGAGGTGATTGTATGTTGGCACCAAGTCGTGGCTGGGTGCCGATGGCACGATTCGACCCGTCCACACGGACGATGGTCGTGTTTGGCTATCGTGCACCGTGGGCTGAAGTTCCCACGGTGAAGCCTAGTCTTCCGGTTGCGAAGCCGGTTGACTATGCTGAGAAGTTCAAGAAAGCCATCGTCTCCACTACGGTGGGGCGCGACGTTGACCCACGGGCATCCGGCTTTCGGATGCTTCACGACCGGGAGACCGGTGAGTGGGGATTGACGGGCAATGGACTGAATGTGTGGTTTGACGACCACACAGACATGATGGCGTACCTGCGGAATGCGGGTGCGCCGGGTTGGAAACGTCCCCATGGGGACAGACTGAGGAAGATGGCTGAAGCCATCGCTCAGTACACGGAGGCGTAATGACGGACACACAACTCCGCACCCTTGCCCGTCGTGGCGGGTTCTGGTTGCGGATATCGAAACGTGGTCGTGTGATCGCCACACGCGAACATTTCGAACTCATGTGGGATTACAGGTACATCGAGAAGTACCACTTCTTAGACAGAGACGCATTGGCACGGTGGCTACCAAAACAGGTAGAGGAACACGAAGCCCGGATCGTTGCAGCCCGGAGGGAGTTATTGTGACAGACTTTGAGTTTGCGATGTTCTTGTTGGCGAGCATCTCTTTGACGCTCGTTGTCTCCTTGCTGACGTACGGAAAGGAGGATGTGTGAACCGACGACGAAATATCCTGCGTGAGATGGCGCAGGAAGACATGGCGTGGCGGTGGGACGGTCCACCGCCACCGCGCCGTGAACTTGAGCAATGGTTGGTTCAGGATGCGAAACGATGGTGTCGCGATCGGGTGCTGTCCGCACCCCCGATGATGACCGATGGACGGTCGAAATCGGACACCAAAAGGAGTTAGCAAGATGGAAGTCAAGATTAGCGGTGGCAAGATGATCGTCACGATTGATGTCACGGAGGCTCGCATGTCGTCCACGGGCAAGACGATGATTGTGGCGTCTACCGGTGGGTTCACCGGTACCACGGCGACTGTGAACGGCAAGCCGGTCAGCATCAATCTCACGGCAACTATCAAGCCGTGACTGACAAGGGGTGACGACGGCACCGATGCTGTCGTCACCCCGCAAGAGGATGATATGGAAAGATTCCCTCTCCATGTCCCCGCACGGATGTTCGTGTGGGGATTCGATACCAGAATGACCGTTCGCGGTCATGTGGTAGCCCACCTTGACGGTGGGAAGGTACGGTTCCGCGCAGTCAGCGCGGTTGGAACCGACGGCAAGGATTACTTGCCGAAGATGTGGGGACAGACATGGGCTGTCAAGGAGACAGCCGTCGCCCACGATCCGGACACGAAGGAGTTAGCAGCCTGATGTTGAAGTTCGTGAACCTGACGCCACACACGGTGACAATCATCACCGATGTGGCTGTCATAGCCGTACCGGCAGACGGTACGGTAGCCCGCATGGTCCAGCACGATGTGCTGTTGGGCGATGTGGACAGCGGGAACGGGATGGTACCCGTATACCAGACCTGTTACGGTGACGTAACCGGTCTTCCCTACCCTACGGATGGCGTAGGGTACATCGTGTCTTCCATAGTGAAGTCACGGTGTCCCGACAGGCGGGATTTGTATGTCCCTGTGAAGTTCATACGGGATGACGACGGCAACATCATCGGTTGCCGTGGGCTGGCAAACTAGGAGCAACATGAGACTAGAAGGCTTGACGGAACGTGCTCGGAAGACGATGTTCGCCAATCGCCTTGACGATGTGGCGGATGCGCTGTCCCGTACGGTTCACAGCGTGGCGGAGAGTCACGCAGTCGGCAGACTGGTTGCCACAGAGCACCAGTACAGGGAGATACGGCAGATCGTTGACGATCTGCGCAGGATAGCCAAGGAGGTGCACGATGCAGGATTGGTTTCCGAGTGAAGCCGACCTTGAGGATCGGCTGTATCCATCGTTGGTCTACTTTCCACCCGATGAGTGGGATGTGGAGAACGCATGGGAGGCAGAAGACTACCGACGGATGGCGGAGTTGAACGAGATAGACAATACGGTGGAGGAAGATGGCGATGAAAGTATGGACGCAGTTCCACAGTAGTGGATACGGCGCGCCCGATCATGGCGAATACGAAGAGTTCGCCAGCATCAGGCAGGCAAGAGTCGAGTTGAAACGCAGGGTGAACGGTAACGACCTGCGATTCCCCTGTGTTGGACAAGATGCAAGCATGGTCGTGTGGACACGCAAGCCGGAACTTGATGACAGAGACCCATACCCCGACTTCCTGCTGGTGGTAGGTCCTAGGGGGGCGATCAAGATGGAGTATGTATGAGACTGAACAAACGACGGTACTACAGCCGTGCGTCAAAGCCCGAGGTACGGATCGAGTATCCGTCCCGTGGTGCGACGTACTTCCACGAAGTCTACGGTGTGTACAAATACGACACCTATCCGATGTCGTCTGTCCTTGGCGGACAGCAACGACGGACGTTTCTCGATCAGTTCGACACGCTGGAACAGGCAAAGGCTGCCTATCCGGATGCCAAGGAATCCGGGTCGTGCTATGTGCCACCGCCACCGTTGATGAGACCGACATGGTTCGACGAGATGGATGCGGGTGAAAGGTGGGATGACGACTATTGAATACCTACAACGGATGGAAGAACTACGAGACATGGGCGATGGCTCTGTGGATCACAAGCGACGAGTACGTATACAACATCGCCTACCACAGCCGTAACTGGACTCATTGCCGGATACGGCTGGAGAACCACGGCTATACGGAGTGCGTTGACGGGATATCGTTCCGCAACAGCAGGCTGAGCGGGACGGAACTAACACGGATGATCAAGGAGTTGCGATGACCAGAGAGTATCTATCGATCGGTCCCACGCCGTACGGCGAGCATTGTGTGCAGGTCACCGAGGAGGGTGCCGACTACTGGGCTGATATGCAGGCAGAGTGCAAGCGGTTCAAGACCATGCTGGAAAAGCGGTTCCCTTTCTATCTCGAACTTGACGACTACGGTGGACCTACCTTCACGATCAAGTCCAGCCGTCACGACTTTGGTTCGTATGCCGAGGTATGCGTAGGATACGGAGACAACAATCCCACGGCATTCGATTTCGCCGTGTTCGTGGAGCATCACACACCGGAATGGTGGACGGACGAAGCGGTGTTCACGCTGGAGGATATGCAGGAATGGAAGAAGAAGCAGCAGGAAGAGAACGAGTGGTGACCAAGTACCGCATCAAGTGCAAGGCATGGATGTGGTACACGGCGACGGTCGAAGCCGTCGATGAGAACGAGGCAAACGACATCGCATACGCAGTCCCGTTCCGAAAATACAGACTTGACGATTTGGAAGTGGAAGTGACGCCGGTCGAAGAGGATCAGGAACCACCACGACCGGAGGATATGTATCCCGACGCCATCCCGTGGACGGATGCAGAATACGCAACATACAAGGGAGAGTGAATGAGCAACATCAAACATGAATGGTTTCTCACAATGGTGAGACGCCAGACAGAGATACTTAAACTCATCGAACAACTGGACAAGGACATAGTAAACGTCGCACTCAGCGACCTGCCGAGCGATACCTTGCACCAAACCATGGAGCACCTGCGAATGAGCAGGTGCTCTTTGTCCAATGCGTCGTCGCAAATCGGAACGTGTGGGGAGAATCTATTCAATGGATGAGGAAACAGTAGAGTTTGCAAACGAAAACAAAGGTTTGCTCTGGGGCATCATTGCTTGGGAGATGGGTGAACTGGACGAGGATGCTGAAGTCACCTTGTTCCAGCATCTCATCGACACAGGCATGGCATGGCAACTGCAAGGCTCGTATGGAAGACGCGCCATGCAGTTCATCGAAAATGGAATTTGTTCGTTACCGGAAAGGAAATATTCACATGGGATTCAATGAGTTGACTTCTGTCCTGCGCCAACTGGCGGACAAACTGGACACCCTCACGCTTGCCGATTCGGATGATGATGAGGAACGCATGACCGAGGGTCGTGTGTCCAGCATCGTCGCGAACCATTGCGAAGAATGCTCGTACCAATCGGATGAGGAGGTACGCGAGATCGCAAGGGATGTCGCAGAGGATGAAATAGACGAACGTCTCGAAGGTTACGTATCCATCAAGAAGTTGAAGGCACTTCTCACAGCATTCATCGAAGGCTTGGAATAGGAGGACATCATGTTGCTTGACCATCACAAAGGCGTCGTCGATCGCTACGTTGAGCACCGCTACCACCCCGGCAGCGGGTTCCAATCGCTCATCGAGGGCAACGTCAAAGTGCATCGGCTTGACCTCAGCGTTCGTGAACATCTTGCCGACATCCTTCTGTACATAGAGAAGGCAGTGCCACCTGCCGCCCGTGGTTCACGACAAGCAGTCAAGGATTGGTGCGGACACGCCGAAGAGATCTAAGTTTCCCCCTCAAGGAGAAAATCATGGACGAAGAACTGCATACGTATCGCATCCCTGTGTCGTGGTCGTCACAGGGTTTTCTTTCTATCGAAGCAACGTGTCTCGAGGAAGCAATCATCCTCGCCGAGGTTGCAGACTTCCCGAAATATCACGACTACCTCGAAGGATCGTGGCAAGTCGATCGTTCTTGGGCGGAATCCCTGAACGACGAGAACGGATTCAGGGAGGAGTTTCCCCATGCTTACCGCTGAATGGGTGGACTGCGCTGGATTACGCGCAGGAAGATTCGAACATCAGATGCGGGACCATTGTTCAACTTGCGCCCCGTGGTGGGAGCGTATCCCCATATGCCCGAACTGCAAACGCAAGTTGCTCAAGTACGGGCGCACCAAATGCAAGGGGTGCAATCAATTCATCATGGTGGGGAGAGACACCGAATGACAAGGGCAATGCGCCTCAAGAGGGAGGCAGTCGAACAGACACGCCATCACCGCATGGGTCGGTTCAAGCGCGTCGGTTACAACGGACGCGGATTTCTTTCGGAGTGCACAGTCTGCAACGCCTATGTTCAGGTCATTCCATATCCGCAACCCAACGAAACCACCATCTGCGGGAACGCATGGTGGAAGGAGTGCAATGTTGGAAACAATTCTTAGCTTCGGTGTGCGCGGATTCATGTGGTACATCGCCGCAATTTTGCTCAGCCCTTTGATCATCTACGTACTGAATCGAATAAAGGAGAATGAAGAATGACGCATTACAGGTTGTCCAGTACGGAACTGGTCCACACTCCCGGACTCGTGCGGTATGCACGGCACCTGTACAACGGACCCAAGGGACCGGGACACAGGAAGAATAGGCAAGCCGCCATGTCCTTGATGAAGTGCTACCAACTGCCGGAAGAGATAGTCAAGAAGATACTGGACGACCGATACCAGATCGTCATCGACGACAAGAAAGGCACCGTCGTATTCACCATGTAGTTGCACAGGAAAGGAGAACCAATGCAGCAACTCCAGATGTACCCGCTCCATGTGGTTCCGTTCACCGAGAACGAGAAACTCGGGTCGGGCGTGGCGACAACCTACCGACCGGTAGGGGATGCGTCCAAAGGTGAAGGCACCTGCTCCGGCAATTGCCAATTGCTCCACAGCAAGAAGTGTTACACCTACAAAGGCAAGACCCACATGTGGCAACGACGATCTTGGGACAGGCACGACAGTCTCGACAAGATCACAGCCACCAAAGGCAAGCGTCCGAAACTGGTTCGCTTGCACACCAGCGGAGACTTCTTCACCACACGCAAGGGACGATGCGTGACAGACATGGGATATGTCTCCGATGTCCTGCGTTTCGCACGTGAGAACCCGGACATTCTCATCTTCACATACTGCCACGACATCGTGCAGTTGCTTTCGGATCTCGACCCCACCGGTATGCTTCGGCACGACGACATCTTCCCGTCGAACATGGTGGTGATCGCTTCATGCGACACGCAGGAACAGGTTCTCTTTGCCAAGGCGCGTGGCTTCCGAACCGCACGTGTGATCGACCATGAATCCGATCGCAATCCACAGACGGAAGTCTTCTGCCCGTACGACAGGGCATTGCATCATGGCAAGACTTCACGGCAGATCGCTGTCAGATGCACATCATGCAGGTTGTGCTTCGACGACAAGGCTAGGGACATAGCCTTTCTCAAACACTAGGAGAACAGCAATGTGGGAATACGAATCGCACTCGCTCGACGACATCAATTACTACAACGATCCTCGTGTCCGTGCACGGGAGTCACGATGGTGGGACGTCCTCAATGAGGACAAGATGCTGGCCTTGGTCAAAGAAGCCGACGCCGACGGCAATGCCCATTGGGTTCGCTTCCGGTATGACGTCTGCCCTACCTGCAATGGCAAGGGAACGCATGTCAACCCAAGCATCGACTGCCACGGGATCACGAGCGACGAGTTTGCCGACGATCCCGGATTCCTAGAGGACTACATGAGGGGAGTCTTCGACGTCACTTGCTTTGGATGCCAAGGCAATCGTGTCTTCCCTGTGCAGGTTGGTGACCAGCCCGTGGCTGTAGTCACATTGACGGATGAAACTTATTGACAAGGAGCATAGATGAAACCACCGACAGGAACTTACAAACGCATCATCGGCGATGCCTTCCCGGAGATCCGGTTGATCTTTTCCGACCGACCTTACAGCGGTGTGACAATCGTGTCGCCCGGTCGTGTGCTGTCGATTCTGGACAAGTCGAACGATGAATACGCTGGCTGGTATGCGGATGCCATCCGTGACGGGCGACTGCTCGTCGCCGTGATCAGCACGACCATGTCGCCTGCATGGCAGACGCAAGTGTGGGGACCGGGTGAATTATTTTTAAGGAGTTGAACATGGACAAAACAACAGAAGATGTGAGCAAGGACGATGTGTTCCAGTACATTCTGGACAAGGGTGCGGTGCGCGCCGAGATCGCGTTCAGCGGTGGGGAGGATTCCGGCGGGTGCGACTACATCCATTTGCTGGACGCCAATGGGAATACCGTAACGACTGTTGAGGAAGCATCATGGGGCAGCAGTTACGATCCTGTCCAGAACAAATGGATTCGCCAACCGTTGACAGGTGATGAACGCATACGGGTGTTGCTGTGCGAGCCGGTCTACGAACGGTATTCGACATTCGCATTCGAAGGACATGCACATGGGTATGTCATATGGGATGCAGTCGCGAAGACAATACAGATGAAAGGTTCTGAATCTACGTACACATACGAAGGTTTTGATGACGACGTCACGGAGCAATATAACTAATGGCAACAGCATGGCATCACTCGCTGTCCAGCGCATCGAAGTTCGGTGGCAAGCCTGCCGACTATCTGCACATCCACGAATGGTTCGACGACAGCAAGGCATACCTTGGCAACTTCAGGCATCGCGCCCTGCGTCACCATACACAGGGCATTCAGGATTGCATCAGCCGCTTCGGCTCCGTGATCGAGACAGAGGACGGTCCTGTTGCGGTACGGCTGATCGCAGAACGCCATGTCAAGGAGGACTGCGGGTACCTCCCGACGATGGAGGACTGGTTCAAGAACATACCGTTCGAGGAGTGGATGCTTGCCGCCCGTCCTCTCGCCACCACCAATGAAAATGAACCCGGAAAGGATGCCCTCAATGCCTGACATCGACGATGCCCAAGCGACAGCAGACAGGAACATGGCTGATGCGGCAATGGCGATACTGTCACAACGACGGTATCGCCACCTGCTGATCGAGCTGTTCAAGAAGGAACATAGGACAAACCAACAGAGCACTCTGACATCGGTGCTTGCTCTTCTGGTTGCGGCTTCGGATCTGCATCGTGACCAACGAACCGACATGCGGAACAAGGCTGGATGCGAACTGGCAGACAACATCCGAAATCAGTTCCCCGAGATCGAATTCGAACTGCCGTACATCTGAAAGGACACACATGCTCAACATCCACGACTTGCTGAACGTTGTATCGGAATACGATATCGGTGAAGGCACTCCCGTCTTCAACAAGTTCATGTCGGACATTGATTCTGCACACCAGATAACACCGACATCAAATGGACTCCAGCCTCTGGTTGATATTGTCTACTCCCTGTACTACCCACACATCGGAGTACTGATGTCCGATATGTTTCCGTTGTGGGAGTCCAGCGAACTTGCCGACAGCCCGTTCCCATGCACCGATGGACACAACGGATTTGAAGAGTTCTTTCTTCATGTCGTCACTTACCAGTTCGCAAAGCACAATGTCTACTTCCCTGCAAGCACGGACCAACCGGGAACAATCGGTCCCTTGTGCCGACCTAACCTGACTGTTCTGTGGTGTGCCTTGTATGCACACCACAACATCGGTCTGTTGGGGGATGACTACAATTTCATCTGGTCCGCCTTCGGTGCGTTGCAGTCAAAACGCATGACTGCGTT
This sequence comes from uncultured Armatimonadia bacterium, assembly GCA_964606305.1. Taxonomy (GTDB): domain Bacteria; phylum Armatimonadota; class Armatimonadia; order Armatimonadales; family Armatimonadaceae; genus CAIRTT01. The sequence continues at coordinate 43,274 of CAZSGJ010000008.1, read as the reverse complement.
TGAAGCAGATACCTACATCACCGAGTTTCTCCGTCTCTGTAAGACACACTTGCCCGGTCAATCCACGACACGCATCGAACGAAAGGAATCCTACAATGTCCAAGTCCAGCAACCATGCGCTTGAGGTCGAGCAGGAATGGCTCAGCCAACCCAAGTTCCAGACTTTCATCGACACCTTCAAATCGATGCGATGGGATTACAATATGCAGGATGACTATGGTGTTTGGAAATCCAACAGCGACAAGCTGGACTGGATGAACCGTACTGCTGCGAACGATGAAGAATTCAATCGACTCTACGAATACCTGCTCGCCGAACGACAGGAACGACTTGACAGAAACCGTCGCCCCTGACAGCACAGGAGATCGCAATCCCAGTTACAGCACATCAAAGCTCCGGCTGTTCCGCTTGACGGTACAGTCGGACAAGATGTCGATGACATGGTGGGACATAGGACGGACGGCATCCAGTGAAACGCTTGGGTCGTTGGTGCGTGATGTCACCAAGCTGATGCTTCGCAAGGAACTTGAACGTGCCGAGTTCACACAGGAACTATTCATATGTTCGTGTAGAGATGATGCGACTGGAACACAACTTGCGGATCTTCTTAACAACGTGCACCCACATTGCGTATGGGCAAAGTTCCTTGTCGAGAATGGAAAGATCGTTTCGTACACACGGCGAAGCAAGTTGGATGGAGCCGAGTTTGAATACGACACACTGGACCATGTCTCTTCGCCTACGGATATGTACGCATACTGGTACAAGTGGTTGCTTGACAATCCTTCCATTCATTCCCTGTGCATAACTGCTCCGAGCGATTACATCTGGCGTGATGCATTGCTCAAAGCTGGAGTATCTGTGCCTCGAAGGATAGCACAATGGTTGTTTCGGATCGTCCACCACAAACAGGTCCAGTAATATGGACACATGGACAAACCAAAACGACGTAGGCAACAGCCTGAACTAGCCCTGCAACGTGATGTCGTGACCATCCTCTCTGCTCTCGGATACACCGTGTTGGAGACTGGAAAGTCACGTGGCAGAGTCAAGTGTGGATCTTGCGGTGCATACAGCACAGCCACCGGATGGCAAGGAAACACACCCGGTCTTCCAGACTTGTACGTTCACCGCTCAGGCTTGCGTCTGCCTGTGGCGGTTGCGCTTGAACTCAAGAGCGAGAAAGGGAAACCCACATTGGCACAGCAGCTGCTTGCCGACAACATGATGACTTACATAGTGCGATCCGTCGGCGATGCCTTGCGGTGCGTACGCAATGTTGAAGAACGACTTGGCGAGACACGGCAGGTTTCAAAGATAGAGGACGTCTGGCGTACAGCCACAGCAAAGGAGAACAACAATGCCGGTATTTAAGTTGGTCAACATTTACAACAGCGGGACATACATCGCCCGTGACTACGAAGTCGATTTCGTTGATAACACCCAAGGCGCAGGTGGCGTGTTGCGCCTGACAGCTGAGTATCGAGGCGACATTCTTGCCGATGCATACGGCACGATCACAATCGATACCGATCAGTATGGCGAAAGCATTTCGTTTCAATTGGCATTGGACGATGTGGAACGTTTGCTCACAGGCGACGGACATCGCAACCTTAACCCGAAAGGACGTAACAACAATGTTTGACTGGTTGCCTAAACCTCAGGTGGATTGCTGGGATTATGTCTTCGACAAATCCGGACATGACATTGTGTGGTATGCCACCACCAAAGGTGCTCCCCTTGGATCGGTCGTGTCGTGGAACACCAATGCGCTGTGGCAATTCCTAGTTGTAGCCGACAACCCCGAACAACTCGTCGAGGATCTACGCACAACCCATCCGGACTTCACCGAGAATGGCAGGAGCATCGACGATGTCGTGCCGATTTCCATTCCACTCTATGCCTTGTTCCAGTATTGGCGCATGTTTCGCTATCGCGGGCGCAATGTCGTGGCGATGGAATGCAAGGACTACCTGCCGTCTAGTCCCTATGCATGGCCTATAGGTCCGATCGCGCCTGTACGCAATGCGTTCGTCCTGCTTGCCCAGCATCGAAAGACACAGCAGTATCACACTGTCTTGCTCAACGAAACCGAGTTGCCTGTATGTGCGCCTACCATCAATGAGCTTGTCCACACGTGTGCCAAGATCGGTATCGACCCGGACATCCTGCATGAATCATTCGACATCGTTCTCGTCAACGTCTTGGAACTGTCCCTCTCACATCCTCTGGTGTATTGGCTGGACAAACCGTTCCCGTTGCTGCCGGTCGTCATGATGAACCCGAACCACAACGACGATCCTGAAGAAGCCTTGCTTGCCGCAACAGACTGAGGTATACTCTACTGTATCGTAGGCTAGCAAACATTTGTTTGTTTATTTTGCAAAGGAGTACCATATGGCATTCAATCCCAACGATCACATGATGACGTTGAAGGGCAAACAGTACCTGCCTGTCAACGCACGTGTCGCATGGTTCCGTGAGGAACACCCGGACTGGGCAATCTTTACATCGTTCGCCGCTGAACTCAGCGGTTCCGATTTTACGACATTCCGCTGTGACATTCATGACAACACCGGTCGAATCATTGCGACAGCACACAAGACCGAGCACAAGGCTCACTTCCCCGACAACAACGAGAAGGCCGAGACGGGTGCCATCGGTCGTGCTCTTGCGCTCTGTGGCTACGGCACCTTGTTCGCACAGGAACTGGAGACGCCAGAGACACCGGGTGGCGACTTGCGTATCGTGGATGCGCCTGTGGCACCGCAACGTAAGTCAACTGCTGGCAAGCCTGCACCGATCGGAGACATGGGTGATTCTGAATATCCGATTGGCAACCATTTTAATCGTGGCGCGAAGAAGCCAGAGATCCAGCCAACTGCCGACATCAAGTCGGCTGGAGTTGTGTTCAAGGATGCGGTCCGACAGTTTGAACCGAACGCAACAGCTGACAGGCTGAAGCAAATCTTTCGCATCCTCACCAACAATTCAGAAGCTACTGTCGAATCGTTTGCGGTAGCCACCTCCATGGTCAACGGATGTGCGGATGAACTGGAGTTCGCCGCAACCCTAGCCAAGCTCGGCACCGGCAAGGACGCACAGTTCTAAGGAGGCACCATGCAGGAAGGATGCTCGTGCCTTGGATGCTTAATGGGATTTGCCGCCGCATTGATCTTCGGTGGCATAGTTTTGATGGTGTTCATCGCTGCTGCTTTTGGAAACTGAAAGGACAATTCCGTGGCAATCATTCAAGTTGGAGAAGACCTGATCGACGAAGAGACCGGCGAGTATGCCGGTCCCGCAAACACCACGCTTCCAGATTCTCTGAACACATACGATGATCTTGTAGCCTTCATGCATCGGTTGTCGGATGCGGAAGCCCGTGTGCAAGCCAAACGCATACAACTTGATTCCGTAATCGAGAACTGTCGCAAACTGTTGGCACGTGAGGAGTCGCGAGTTGAATGGCTCAAGCGCAAGTACTCCATAGATGCAACCGCGATTGCTTACTCCCAGTTGCCTCGCAAGAAAGACGGATCGTTTGCGAGCAAGACATTGACCATGCCGTGGGGTTCCATCGGATTCAGGGAAGTCAAGCCTACGCTGATCGTTGACAACGAGACCGCTGTTCTTGAGTGGTGCATGAAGAACATGCCCTCCGCCATCAAGGTGAAGGAGTCCATCCTTGTCACGCCACTTAAGGAACGGTTCTTGAACGAGGACAACGAACTCAAAGAAGAACTACCAGCAGGAATTGGTTATGTCGAGGGACGGCAAGCCGCGACGTTCACTACTCTTGCAGGAAAGAAAGACTCCTGACATGAAGAAAACAGCCCAAGGTTCCTACGACTACATCGTTGAAATGATGTATGCGGTTACGACCGAGATCAAGGCACTTCGGTATCGACACGATGTGGATGAAGATGTCTCTTCGATGTTGTCAAAGCTGGAAGACGACGCGGATGAAATCATCACCATGATGAAGACATTGAGGCCAACGCTTGTGAAGAAGCCATCTGTTTCTTCCAGCAAGAAAGGATTTCTCGATTGGATAATTCCCTGACATCCCAGTTTCCTTTGGATGGCACAGGTCAGGGCAATCGCGTAAGCCTCACGGATGTGGGGCTTACGTTCAATACCGACCTGACGTTCATCGAGTGGATGGAACTGATGCAGACTCTCACACGGTTGGAGACTGCATTCCAATTCGCAATCGGCGATGCGTTGGTATGGGGCGAAGCACGATATGGAGAACGGTATTCACAAGCGATGGACGCAACCGGACTTTCGTATCAGTCCCTCGCCAACATGGCATGGGTGAGCCGCAAGGTTCCCATCGAGAACCGTCATGCCGATCTGTCGTGGACACATCATAGGGTTGTCGCAAGTGTTGACCAGCAAGATCAGAAAGGTTTGCTGTCCATGGCTCATGAGCAAGGCATGCATGCCACCGACTTGCAGCAACACATCTCCGGCAAGCCTGCGCGCACACGCGAGTTGGTTCAAGTACCACAGGGATTGACCCAGATAGAGGCAGCCGGGTTGTTGGAGAAGTATGCCTCCATTGTTACCGAGGCTAGGAGCGGAGACGCTCCATATGGTGAGGATTCCAGCATGGCGGTGCTTTCAGAATGCATCCTGTGCAACGAATGCCCATACCGAAGCAATCGTATTCAGGCATTGCCAAATGACTGACTACGAATGCAAGTTCACTGGGATGGAAGCACTTAGAAGATTGTCCAACGGAATTCCTGTTCGATGTATGTACTGGAATTCAACCGAGTACTTGTATCGGCAAGACGGCAGATACATGGCGTCTCCAGACCTTGCTCAGTTTCTGGAAGCCGATGAATCCATAGCCTTGATCTGCTACTTGTTGGAATGGCCTTGGGAAACAGCATTGGATGCGGACATAACGGGTACAGCAAAATGATCTCAATATTCAACGGAGCAACACGTGGGTTGGCTTCGGCGCACGAAGCTTCCACATACGTTCAGGTACACCATTCCATCCTCAAGCACATGAAGGAGTTCACGGCTTCCGAATGGATGGTCTTCACGGCATTGGCGTTGCACATGGACACCAACGGCTTCTGCTTTCCATCCTTGGACGGAATCAGCCGTATGACTGGACTGTCTGAATCCACAGTGAGACGATGCCTTCAATCCTTGCAGGAAGTCAAGCTGGAAGGACGACGGGTACTTGCTGTTCGTACACGCTTCCAAGAGAACGGACGTCAGACTTCCAATGGATATGTCTTGTTCCCCGATTGCCAAGAAGGTGGAATTGAGGGTGTCAAAAACGATACCGGGGAGGGTGTCAACTTTGGCAGGGGGGAGGGTGTCAAAAACGATACCCCTATTAACAATAAGAAGAAAGAACAAGAATCAGATTTAACTACTAAAGTTAAGGGAAAGAGTTCTGTCAAGTTGCCAGCCCTTGACGATCCGGGAAGATTGCTTTACGAGGCGTACCGATCGGTCGCCTACCCTGAACTGATGCCATCCGATTTCAACCTAGCTGAATGGCTCGGGGTCAGGCACATTGTCTACCAGATGAATCACAAGGGTATCGATGTGCGTACTGTCGAGATGGCTACGAACACGCTGATCCGCAAGTGGGGAGGCAACAGGGATCGCGTTACATTGCATGCCCTGTGGAAGCATTGGTCGACAGCTACTACAGGAGCTGTCGTGCCTCAGACAAACATGAAGACTGCCGCTACCGCACAAGAGATCGGACAGTCTGCCGCCGAGATCTTCAGGCGAATACGAGGTGAAGGATGACGGATACCACATTCGCTGGCATTGCCAACATCCTTGCCGCCATGCCAGCCGCACAACCTTGGTCGGACACCATGGCTGCTGTCTATGCGCTTGCGATGAAGGACTGGGACGACATGGTTGCCCAGCGAGCTGCCATGCAGGCGTTGATGACACGCAAGTGGCGACCGTCGCCTGCGGAGTTGCGTGAGCTTGCAATGCAGGTGAAGAAGATCAAGGTACCCAATCCTACGGTCCGGGAACAGATACGCCACATTGTTGTTCATCATCCTGCCAATGAGCGCAGAGCTGCTACCGAGAAGCTTGTTCAGCAGGGCAAGGTTTCACCTATGGTGAACGAAGTTGTGGACAGGATGGGTGGTTGGAATACAGTCGGCATGATGTCCGAAGAACAATTGAGCACCAGCATAGACAGGGAGATGCAGGAATGTCTGGAGTCGGGAACGGTGGAGAAGATGCTGTCGACACCATTGCCAGCATTGGCAAGCGCAAACGTAAAAATGATCGGATAGAACTACCGTACCGAGGCATGAAGATCGTAAGCAACTACCAACGTGTATTGATCCAAGCTGTCATTGAACATGGTGGAAATGCCCAAGCATCCAAGCACTTGGGCATAAACATAAGGACACTGGAAAACGCTTTGTATCGTGCATACAAGGCACTCAAGGTTACCAATGTGGGGGATGCCTACTATCTGATCAAGCAAGGCATCAACCACAGAGACTGATCGCCTACGGTGTCATTGGTTCGTACGGATCTACAACAAACTCATCCTGTGCGCTGAGTTCTCCAAGCATCCAGTAATTCTCAGGGAAGTCCAGATTGTCTTCCGTCGGCTGATACTCCTCGACCGGCGCAGGAACTGCGGTACCGCCAAGAATGTAGGTCATCGGATCCCATGCGGATGTGTCACGAACCATGTTCTTGGCGGCCTCGTTCTGCCACTTGAGTTCATCGGGTTGATATTGAACCCGGCCACCAATGCCAGAGTACGCCCCAACCATCAACGACTGGATGAATGCCTGAGACCTGTCAATCGAAAGAGATCGCTGTTTCTCAAATGTTTCCAGCGTGTCCCTAACCGGCCACCACATAACATATTTGGCAATCGGTAGCCCCGCAGCCGTCAATGCTCCAGACTTGTCGGCGATAATGTTCAAGCTTTGCAAGATGTCGGGGGTAAGACCTATCTTTTCAAGCATTGACATTGCGCCTTGATCCCAGAACACTTGTGCTGCTTGATCCGAAATGAACGATGGGTTGCCGAATACATCCCGACCAGTGCCAGCTTCCATGGCGAATCTGCCAAGACTGGAGGCACGGGACATGAACAATCCGTTCACAAGATCCAATGCAATCTCACCAAATCCTGCCTCGCCTTCAGTACCAGTTCGCTTAGGCATCCTCTGGATTGCCTGTGCAATCGTGGCGAAGATTTCCAAGTAAGTCATCATGGCACCCGGCATCCGGAAGCTGTAGTCCCCGATCTTAAGACGCGTTCCAAATTTGTCCACCTGAACACCAAGCGTATGAGGACTCAACGCATCGCTGCCGTAAACCGCACCGACGATTGCAAGCCAGAGCATCCACGATTTCCACAACAGTCGAGCCTGCATGGTTTCGATACGGCCTTGCCTGTTTGTCAATTGCTCTTCAGTTACACCATTTGCCTTGAATACATCCCTGATAAACTTGCTTCCCTCCGGACCAAGGTTGTCTCCAATTCCCTTGAGGAATCCACGACCGTAACTGTTCAGCAGCAATCGTGAGGTTACCCAGCGGGGGCTGAACATAAGCAATTTCCCAAGACGCATCACACGTTCGTCGGTAATATCGTTTACATGAACACGAACGTCTCCTGACATAAGGTTTGCCATATGTGCCAAGTCCCGCAAGGCAGTTGCAAACGGAGTGTCGATCGGAATGGGACGGTCATTCTTATCCAGAATGTACATTCCATTCTCATCCTTTTCGTACAGGGGAGTCGGGTTATATCCGATGTCAATCAAATGCTGCACGGCATCGCTGACAAAACGCATCTTGGTTATGTCACGAGACAACGTATAGAACCGCTCTGACTGCCCTTGACCCGGAATGTGTTGCAACAATCCATAAGGATCCTTGGAGGACACATCGGAGTCAACACCCAGCTCGCTGATATCCATCAACGTGGCGTCAGGTTTTGTTTCCTGAAGATCCGCAAGTGCGCTGTCAAGTCTGTAGGCTCCAAGGAACAGGCCTGCTTCTTCCATCAAATCGTAGTATGGCAGTGAGCGAACCTCACGGTTCATGATGTCTGTAGCAAGCTTGCGCCCACGCATCATCCTGCGCCCAATGAATGTCCCATCCGCTTTCTGGAAACCTAGATTGGGGTTGAAGAATATCTGCGAGATCAATCGGAACTGGCGTCCAAGCATGTCAGGATTGACAAGAGGATTAGCCAATGCCCAGTTCTGCATAAGGATTGGCGAGGCGTCACCCGATGCTCCTGATTTCAACAATGTGTTCAGGAACTGAGCAGCGAACTCGACGGCACTCATCTCGTAGTCCGTGCGGTCGTATTTTCGTCGTGCCGACACACGCCGTGGCTCGCCTGCTTCACCGTCGCCATCGCCTCCTTCGGATACCGGAGGTGCCGGAGGCTTGCGAATAACAGCATTCATGATGTCAATCTCGACACCTGTCTTCACCTTCGGGTCTTCAACCTCCAAAGGTTTGGTATCCGGAACATCGGCAGGTGCGTTGCGGATTGACGTCCGCAGTCCCACCGTTCCATCGTACGTGTCTCCTTCGGACTTGCGATTGCTCATCCACTTTCGCAATGCTTCGTCAATCACATTGACTTGAGTGTAGACACCTGCAAACGGAATCAATCCGTTCTTGTCCGGGAACGCAAGAGATTCCGGACCTTCGGTATTGACAGTGCCGTCAGGATTTACCATGAATCCGTTTGTACGCATCCATGTTTCGCGGACCCGTGTCTCCATAGCCAACGCCCACACCGCAAGCGGATCGGACTTGGTCATCATCGCATGGGCGATATATGCCATGTCGCTTGCGTTTCGACCAAACGTGGTATCTCGGGACGCATGCTGAAGACTGTCTTGAATAGCGCGAAGAAGATCATTGACTACCAGAACTTCTCCATCTACCGTCTTGAATCCGCTATCCTTCATCAACGATTCGTGCTTCGCAGTTTTGGTTGCAGGCGGATCTGTCTTCCGAATATAAATCGTGCGGTCACGGAATATGCTCGACACGGCATTGCCGGAATCGCCAGCATACGGGTCTACATAGTTACCATCAGCATCCCGTGCCATAAACTTGACTTTGAATCCAAGCCGCTCCAAGCCTTTGAACTGACGTTGCAGTTGATCCGCCAATGCGGCATAAGCCTTGCCTACCATTGGATCATCGGCATCATCAGGGATCATGTCATAGGCATTGGCAATCTCTTTCCTCACCCGGAATGGCATGAACTCCCTGCCGAACTCGACATTGTCGCCCACCTTGACTGGTTGCCCAGACAAGATGCTCATGATTCTGCCTAGTTCTGAACGGAGTCTGGACTGGGCTTGCGCCGGGACGCCTTCTTCGCCGATGCCATACGTGCGGGTGTCAACGGAAATGAGATTGTGAACTGCGTTGTACTCGGTGAAAGTTCCGGTGCCTCCATATTCGGAAGATCCGAGGGACCAGAGCTTGATACGCTTGGAGTAAATCGTTGACGTAGTCCGGTCTTTGAAGAACTCACGAGCCGCATTGGTTGCATTTTCATTCCACTTAACTGCCTCCGCTTGGTTGACTCCGGCCTCTGGGACCATGAAGAATGTCATCTGACGCCCGTCCGGCGAACGTTCCGCGCTCATGTTGCCCAGTTCCGGATGTGCCTCTGCAAACAATTTTGCGTCGGACAAAGACATCGCTTCAGGGAACGACACTACAAATGCAGGGACTATGAAACTTCCATCCGCCAATTGCTGGGGGCGGTAGCCGACACGTTTTGCATCAGCAGTTACATAAACGTTAGGCTGTGAAGTCCTGTCCCCAAGCAAGGCCGCACGAGCAATAACTTCAGGCAACGAAGATTCCGTACGTATGAATCCGGAAAGCACCGGCATTTCTGCGCCATCGAATGTAGATTCCTGCAACGATATCAGTGCAGTCTCATAATTCGGGAATGCATTGTAGACTTCGCTTTCCAACACACCGGACAGATACGACATCTTGCGATTGAAGTCGTTTGTCCTTCCTGCTTGGATATCTTCCATGGCTGATTGATAAATATCCAAGAACGAAGACGCAGAATCATTTCCGACAAAACCAGAACTTGTCAGATTGAACACCTTGTAGTTTGGATCGGCAGATGCAACTGGCCCAGAACCACGGATTTCAGAAGACGGTTCAGCCGGAACAGGAACACTCTTAGATTCGAATGGTGGAATGTTGTCGACCGGATCTACTGCATCGCCATTCGACTGAGCAAGGAATGATGTCGCAATGACTGGCTGTGGCGCAGCAGGTACAGCCATGTTCCAATCAGCATCAACGTTCGTCGCTGACTGGCTGTTCACCATAGCCCGGACGACATACACGATCGGATGCGGAACACGCGGCATCCAAGATCTTGTAGCCATGCCAATGGCTTTGAGATTGGAATCAACCTGCCGATTGGCGTCTTGCAACGAAACAATAGTCTTGCCGTCGACAAATGCAGGATTCAACGCAAACGCCGGAGCTGCGTTATCTGCAACCCAAGCAGATATCCCGCCTTTTCTGCGGACAAGTTTTTGTGAGCCTGACACCCGCATCTCGGCGGTCTTCAAGTTCACCGTCAACATGGTTCGCTTGAACCCTTGTTGTACGGTAACTTCCAGATTTTCCTGAGTGGAAATTGCCGGTCGCATCGAAGCCGGGTTGATCGAAATCTTTACCGATACCCGTTTGCCATTCCTGTCCTGAAGGCTGACCGCAACAGAATTCCCGATCCTGAAGTTCTTCCTGATTTCGCGTTCGATATCCTTGCGTACCAAGTCGGCACTAAGTGTCTGATACCGGAACAGTTTCCTGAATCCATCGACACCACGGTTGAACAACGTGTTGCCGGGTTGACCAATTGAATTCAGAACTGCTATCCCACGTTGACGTTCAGCAGGGTTCCTCGACCGAGACATGTTTTCAGCATGACCCAGAACACGTGCACGGAGATATCCGTCCACCAAAGTCTTCACAGGTCCGGACGCAGAAGCAGCCTTGGCTGGATCGGAAAGATACTGAAGTGCCAGATCCTGTAGGACAGGCATGTTCCAGTTCTGATTCAGGAATTCCGGATCAACAAACTTCACGAACCCATCCCACGTGGATGTCGATGGAGCGAAACCAAACATGCCAAGCACACGTTGGTAGCTTGAGTTCGAACGCAAGTCCGACATGGTGCCGGAATAATTCCTTGTGCTGTAACCGGCTATGTCTTCTCCACCAGCGACGACATTCTCACGGGCTGATGGCGTCGAAACACCTACGCCGAATTCCTTACGACGTTCGCCAATCCACTCGGAAAGAACTTCCATCACCTGCTGGTTGAGACCCTTGGTCCATCCACCAATTGCCTTGATGTCTCCAGCATTGACTTCCTCTTCGTAAGTTCCGAAGTCAACGAAAATCTTTTGACCGGGCGTGGCACCTGTTCCAGCCTCTGTCATGGTCTTGCCTACACGACCGTCCCATAGAACTACAGGCGCATTGTTCCAAAGATAGATATTTGGATTCGGATACTTGCCTTTCGCGCTGGTATATGGAACTTGCCACAGAAGCTGGACGCCAGCATCCTCGTCCTTCTTAACGACGCTGAGTTGTCCGGGTTTCAAGCTTTGCGATACAAGCTCGTTGAAGGTGCCGTCCAAAACATTGCCCACACCATCCAAGATCGGAGCCAATTGCCTGCGCGGTCCCTGCCGTACGTTCTGTCCAACGAACGCACGATTTGTGAGTGTCGCCATCAATGCGGAGGCAAAGCTTTCCTGAAACTCCATCGGAACAATGGATGGATTGCCGGGAGAAGGCTCTCGCAATTGCATGCGATATGCCTTCACAAGATCTTCCTTGAGCGCGAACGGCAGCCCTTCCACAAATGCGTGAGTCAACTCTTCCACAAAAGTGGAGAAGTTAGCGGACGCGAATGCCATAAGAACCTTGGTGCTGGTCTTGCCAGAAGGATCATAGATGTTCAGGTATGCCCCGTTCATTCCTCTGATAGCAGGAATCGCATTGCCAAAGTTGGCAAAGATAGGCATACGTTCACGATAGAACCGACGGGTCTCCTCCTCGGCAATGTCAAACAAGACCCGGTCTATTTCCTTACGTGTTTCAATTGCGATGTCTTTGTCTGACTCGACGTAGTTGAACAGCTCGGACAATTGTTTCATGTCGAGCAGAGTTCCTGTACGTTGTTCCCACGCAGTTACGAATGCATCAACCATTGGACGAAGGTCGTCACGGACTGCATCAAGGAATGGAATCTGAGCACCGCCACGAGCTTTCGACGCACGTAGGAAACGTCGTTGCTTGCTTTCATTTGCGAAATATCCGGACTTGATAGCTTCGACAACCATGTCAATGCGACGAGACTGCGCGGCATGGATGAATGTGTCGAACATATCGGCAAGCGCAAGCGCGCTCTCGGACGGGTTGAGCTGAATTCTTTTCGGCTTAGGCTGTGGAGCCGTGCCTTCAACTTTGGGGACACGATTTGTCGGCTCCCAGTTGAACACTTCCAGAGGAATCACATCAGGCTCAGGAGCAGTCAATACAGTCTTCAATCTGTTGTTGATCTCGTCTGCCGCTTGAATCTGGCGATTAATTTCCTCTTTCAAAATTGAATCTATAAATTGAAATTGCTGATCCAAATTTCCGGGTATCAAATCGACACCCCTCAATACGGGCGCAACGATACCAATCTTACGGATCTCTTCCTTGAGGTTCAGTTTCCGTTGATATGTACCGATTGGAACACCCTTGGACATGGGACGTCCAAACGGATCACGCGCCACTGTTCCGGGGACAATCTTCCCGTCAACTTCCTGTTCCAGAAACTCATACGCAGGCTCGGAAACGAGGATGTCTCCAGATTTAAATCTGCCAAACAAATCAGAGACTTGTTTCCGTGCATCCGTTAAATTACGCAATCCTTCTATAAACGGTGCAATCGGTCCCGAGTAAGAGGAACGCCTCCTCCAAACAACTTCTCCATCGGGGGTTTTGGTTTGATAGTAAACTTTGTTGTCTTGAACTGCTTTGTTTAGAGCTTCAGGATCATCGGCAATTGATGCTTGATTCAAATCGCCAAAAGTCCAATCAGGGCCGATGGTTGCCCACCTCCCATTGATGAGAACTTGTTTCTTGTCTACCACTCGTGCAATCTTGGCAAGCGCACGTCGCCTATAAAGAGGATCGTTGTAGTCGTCCGCCAACTGCGCGATGTCATCTTCGGTAAACCCAGCAGCTTGAAGCACAGCGTTTGACGGGAATGTATACCCCCTGATGTTGCGCTTGATTCCGACAACCGCATTGCCTTCCTCGTCACGCATGAAGGATCCATCTTCGTTGCGCAAAACCACACGCTGGAAGCGCGGGACAGCAGATCCCATTTTATTCGGATCCGTCCGTGCATCTTCTATACGTGCCAGACGTTCGGCATCATTGGCCTCAGCCTTGGCGCGCTTCTTAGCTTCCTTCTCTTCCGAGATGCGCAACTTTTCTTCTGCCGCTTCTTCACGCTTTTGAAGCGCATTCAACACATAAATCAATTCGGCTTCCGAAAGGCTGCCTGCTGCCAGACCGGTTTGATACGGATCAGTTGACAACATTCGCACAAGTTCAACCGCTGCCTTGCGAGCAATCTTGTCTTCGTCGGACAGGATAAATTCAGCTTGTTTGTAACTTGATATTGTTTTCGGATCTACCGACGACAACATCTCTTCCATTTCCTTGGGCGAAACTTCGAATGACCCTACCGTTGTAGGATTGCCGTCTTTGTCCGGTTCGCCTAGCAAGAAAACATCGGCTGCTTCTTGACGATCAATTTGCTTGAATTGAATCTTGAAGAAATACCGGCCAATCGGGAAGTTTGTTTCTGTGTTGCCACCAACAACAATGGAAAAACTGGATCCAGACTGATCTTCTGGTTTAGGCGGGAAGAAAAAGTCGCGGTCGATAATATCCTCTGCCGCAAGCGCAACTTCCACCGAATCTTGGGGTGTGCCGAATGCCGCGTCGTAGGCACCGGGATTCAGACGCTTGACGTATGAGAGCATCATCGCAGCGAAAGCAGATGGACTGTTGCCGGGATAGGCTACAACAGACTTCGGCGATCGGTAATGTTGGAAGAAATCTTTGTACCGACCGAGGAACGCAGAGAAAGATTCTGCGTCTAGAAATGCAATGCCAGCATTGGCAAGCACGGCTTTCTGCTCGTCAAGGACATCATATCTTTGATCCTTGCGCGTCATTCCCGCTATTGGCTGACCATCAGATTTGATTGCAGGTTGATCGTCTCGCTGCGGATCAATATTCGATTGCTCAAAAATACTCTTGAGCGCGGACACTACGGCAAGCTTGTCTTCAGGCGAGATGTCTTCAAACAGAAGAGGAGTCCTGATATCAGCAGGGAATTCAAATTTAGTATCCTCGTTCGGATTCGGAAAGTCTTCAACCGTAATCTGAACGTCTGGCACCAACTGATTCACACCGGCAATAGGCTTGTACTCTTCGCCGTATGCGGGGATGCGTGGTGCTGGTTCACCTCTAAACGCAAATCCACGCAAGAAGATTCTTGCTAGTCGAGCATAGTCACTAAACGTTTTTGCCGATGCAATTTGCTCAAGCGTGACTGGCTTCAACTGAAATTTCTGTTTGCCATCAACAGTCGCAGTTGTAAACTGTGCTCCTAATTCAAGCAATTGACGATGCCTGTCATACAGAGCCACAGCTGTACCAGCGGTACCTAGGTTGGACACTGCCTCCGATTTTGAGGATGCTTTAATCGGAGGCAAATAGGTATTTCTTATCGCAGTCTGCTGTTCTGGTTTCAGCGAAGGATTGCCGATTGCGTCGGCATATCCAAGCCCAACCAACAAGTTGAGGCCTTTTCCATCAACTCCATACTGCGGAAGTTTTTCAGCGACTTCGCTTGGGAGCGTGGTGTCGTTGAACAGAGATTGGAAGATTTCACTACGCAACACAGCCTTGAATGGTTCAAGGCTCATCGCGATATCTTCCTTGGTGCCAATATGGTTGGTCAACAACAGCTCTATGAACCGACGAGATTGCGGGCTGAGTCGCACGTATCCATCAGGAACCTTGGCTGCCATCTTGTCAAACTCCTCGAATGCAGCATTGAGGTTTGATACAGATGGTTGCCCGTCTCGGTCGAGCAATGCCTCGATAAAAGCGGTTACAAACTCCTCGCGGTCGGAACGAACACTTGCGTCACGCCGAAACAAATTCCGCAAGTCTACAGCCGGAAGAACATGTTCTTGATATGCGTTTACATCTTCAGACTGAGGCAACGCAACTACGCGGTCGCTAGGCTGTAGGAACTCCTGCAACAACTCCGACATCGGAACCGGATCCGGACCGAAGGACATTGTCTGCCGTTCCAGATCACGAAGCATACGCTCCAGTTCCGCACGGAATGTTTCCTTGTCCTCTACCGTCCGGTTCAGCCCGACCATCAAGGATTTGCCACGCAACCTCAATGCACGGACCACGCCCTCCCACATATTGCTGGCTTCAGTAATCTGTTGTGGCGACACTTCCGCACCCGTAGATTGGAGAATCGCCGACACCTTCAGCCCGGTCTCTGTATCGGACACCTTCCGCAACGCAGGGATGTTGATGATGCCGTCGGGACCGGTGGAACTGGCAAAGCCTGCATTGACCAGCAATTCCCTTTCATTCGGCCTCAATGTCCGGAGCTTTGTAGCATCGTCCATATAGAACTCTTCCATGATGGACAGCTGATTGGCACCGGCACTTACGGAACTGGCAATGGAATCGACAACAGTACGCAACGCCTCGTTGTTCAGATACTGAATCTGCCTGAATGCATCCGCATAAAACGGCAGGATGGTTTTGCCGGGTTGCTGGACAGGCATCCGTAAGGAATCACGGATATCCAGCTGTTCCTCGGTAAGGCCTTCTGGATTGCGAACAGTATCCTCAATCAACTGCTGCACAACATTGATGTTGTTGCCGTCTTTATCGGTACGGATAAGGTCGTATTCCTTGCCTTTGTGTTGCAGCTGCGTGTCGGGGCTTCCGTAAATTGCAGCATACTGACGCGCAAGCACGGACGGTTCCTGCCTCCGCTGTGGTTCTGCCTTTGCCTTCGGTTCAGCCTTCTTCTTCTCAGCCTCCGGCTTGCCCTCTTTGCGGACTTCCGAAACAACTTCCCTTGCTTGTTGCTGGGCAGTTTTCTCCATCGGTGCCTTGGGCGTTGCGCCTGCCGCTTGTGCAATACGTTCCTCTGGCACAATGACAGGACGTCCACCAAGTGAAGACAGGTAAACAATCGGACCCTTCCGACTGTTCTCCATGACAACTCCCGGTTCGATGTCTCCGGTTTGATTGAGGACACGCACCACGGAACCGATTTCATAATCGTTCGCAGCATCCTTGGCAAGATCTAGGATAGGCTGCTCAAGGATTGAATCCGCACGTCGACGCAGTTCTGCCTTCTCAGTGTCCGATTTCGCCAACTCGTTGATTTTTTCATCAACAGCCGCCGCTTGATTTACAACTTCAGGCAGCTTTGTCATCTGATCCTTGTTCAACAGGATCGGGATGTCAATGCCAGCAGGCATGTGAAGCGGAACATCCGGTGTCTGCAACGCATTTACACGGCTATCCCACCTAGGCATCTCGATACCACTCATGTCGATCTCACGCATGAGATCAGGCAGAGCCATTGTGTCGAGAACCTTCTTGGAACCATCGATGTTTACGGGGTCTACACGGATGAAGGTAGGACGTACGGACATCAGCTGGACGATTACATCGTCATTGGAAGCCATACCGACAATACGTCCGCGCACAACAACACCACGGTCGAGGGTGACCTTTGTCGGGAAGTTAGAAAGAATCGGATTCTTTGTGCCACCCTTTCCAGCTTCCTTGGTGAGCTGCTTGTCCAACTTTTCAATAGCGTCTTGTTCAAACGCCATGATTGCAGTGAAATCGTTCTCAGGAGTGACTTTCTCGGCAGGCCGCAATTTAGCTGCACGGAGCATCGTCTCCGCGGTCTCGCGATTTCCGGGTAGCGTGATATCCGCAACACGCACAACGGAATACTGAGGCTGTGCGCCACGTTTCGCCTTGCCGCCGACTACGACATCAGGCACTTCACGGACTACGACATAACCCTCGTCGTTCACTGCCGCCAAGCCAACCACCTGCTGCTTGGCATCGCCTTCCTGAACAACAACATTCTGCCCACGGGGTCCGCCGATATTGAACCTGCGTCCTAGGATGTTGTCGGTAGGGCGCGTCGGAATCAGATCAATTGCGGAGACAGCACGTTGGCCTTGTTCGACCGACGCCGTGTCGTCCACAGTCGGGAATGCCTTGTAATACTCGGTATCCCTAGTTGTCCCTGTAACAGGATTGAATACGACTACTCGATTGCGTCCTAGCGAAATGAGTTGTTCGTTCGGACCCAGCTGAACCTGTTCCTCAGGCTGAACTGCGCTCAACCGCGAACGGATTCCAAGATCAGCTTGGGATTCAGGGCGTTCGCCACGAATGGCTGCTACCGTTTCGTCGCGTCGAAGGTTCTGGTAGATTCCCTTCTGTGCTTCCTTGAAGTTGGCTTCCGCTTGATTTGCAAGTCCACCTGCACCGGGGATTTTCTTCAACCCTGCAAGTGTTACATCGCCAGCAAAAGACCCGAGCTTGGTGATCCCATCGGTGAATCGGTTGTTGCCAATGAACAACGAACCGAAAGCCAGCTCGCCGAGGGTTTCAACCAAAGAAGGTGGCTCGACCGCACCGGTCGTATCGTTCCTGTAGTTGTTGTACTGCGTCATCGTGCGGACAGCAGTCTGAGCCAAGTTGATTCCCTGCTCGCCGATCGCGTCATAGACGTACGATGTTGCACCCGGTGTTTCATTCACGAACTTCCCAACCTTGGAAAGCCGATCGCGCAATGAACCGTCACCCGGATTGAAGACTCGGAACGAATCAGCAGCTTCCTTGGGCGCGGCACCGGCACGGCGCAGGAAGTTGCTGAAGTGGAAATCAAATTTTGAAGGCAGGGATACTTCCGCACCGGTCGCAGCAGCAAGGTTCTTCATTCCTTGCGTGTACTGCTCAAATTTTCTCGCGCCTGCGACAGGTCGAAGCAAGGACGCTGCATCGACAGCTTCCTGAATACTGCGAGCACCGGGTCCAAGTTGCTCCGCTGTGCCTGTGATCAGTTGCTGCCTGCCAGCGACAGCTGCGCCTAGCAATCCGCGGACCTGACGCCCACCGATTCCTGTCGCCAATACGGGCTTTCCTTGAAGCGCGATGGACGACAGCGTACCTGCAAGTTCTGCACCGGGAGCTTGGGTTCCGCCATACCCGATGATGTTTCGCAGTTGGTTGTACTGGTCTTCACCATAGGCACGGCGCATAATCGCCTCTTGAACCTTTTGATATCCAAGAGCACCGCCGAAGGAACCTACACCCACAGCCAACGATCCAAGCACAGAACCACCCGGAAGTCGGGTCAAGCCGGATGCGCCACCAAGGAATGCTGCTGCCTGAGAACCGGTGACAGCACCTGCCGTTGGGAGCAGTTGACTGCCAAACGCAAAACCGGCAACACGTCCGGGTTGTTGCATCTGGCGCATCACCGTATCCGGACGCATCTGATCGACATCTCCGACCAGATAGTTCTGGGCTATGGTTTCCAGCGGGATAGGCGTGATCACGTTCCCTTTCGTGATGCCTGCGCCGATGGTGCGAAGGGTATCTACGGTTCCTTTGCCGTAGCCAATCAGTCCAGCTCCAGCCATTTTGGCTTGTTCACCTAGACTGGTTGGTTCAAGTGCCGACTGCAACTCCGCAAACCGTGCCACTTCCTTCTTGGCATCTTCCGCTTGCATACGCAGGACTTTCCCGCGTACCTCTTGCACCTTGTTCGGATCGGCGTTTGGAAAATAATTCCCTCCGACGAACAGGTCTTGGCCCGTCAACGGCACAGTCTTCGTGCCGGGTCTAAACCGTTGACCCGTTCTAGGATC
This sequence comes from uncultured Armatimonadia bacterium, assembly GCA_964606305.1. Taxonomy (GTDB): domain Bacteria; phylum Armatimonadota; class Armatimonadia; order Armatimonadales; family Armatimonadaceae; genus CAIRTT01. The sequence goes on along the minus strand of CAZSGJ010000008.1, from coordinate 24,201 downwards.
TATCTGCAACGGCTGTTCGACGGTCTTGGTTACAGGCTGTCCTGTTTCGGCATCTACAAGAGGTGCCTTTGCAATTTCCGGATATCGCTTGGATCGGTATGCGTCGTACTTGCCAAGCAATCCTTTGTCCGCAAGCCCCTCGCTCTCGGCACGGCGGATAAGATTGCGAAGTTTCTGATTCTCCTCGACGGAGAAAACCACGCTGTCATCTGCAACTAGCTCAAGAATTCGGCTGCGAAACTTGGCGCGTTTTTCTTCCGACCATGCCATAGGAACATCCTTATTTGCGGAAACCCAAATCAGACTCCAGTTTGTCAACCTTGGATTTGGGTGCTGTAGTAACTACTCGGCCACCACCTTGTGCGGGATTCGGTGTGTTACCACCGGGCATCATGAACACAGGTGAGATATTGATAGGCTGCTGTGGTTGTTGCATGCCCATCATACCGGGGAACATACCACCCATCATTCCGTATGGATACTGATCGCGAATTTCTTCTTGGCGAACAAGGTCTCCGATTACGGACTGAATTGTAATGTCGTCTCCGGACTGCATTGCTTTTCGTTGCCGTTGCAGTTCATTCAACTTGGCTCCGTACAGCTGGACTAGTTCCTTTTGCGCTTTGACTTCGCCACTGCGTCCTTCTGTAACGGCTTTGCCCAGAGCTGTTTTGGCTACTTGAAATGCTCTGTCGTATTGAAAAATACTGTCGTTTACTTGCTTTTCTTGAGCCGCAATTGCCGCAGATTTTCTCATTTGCAAACCTTCGGCCTGCATGCCAAGCGACATCATTCCTCGCTGATGAGCAAGCATCAATCCAAGTCGTCGAAGATCAGCAGTTGCGTTTGATGCCTTCGCAGCAATTTTGCTTTTGATAATTGCGGGGGTAGCTTCTGCGTTGTACTTGGCTTCCAACGTTTTCCACTTGGTCAACTCGGCTTTAGCAATAGCCTGATTCACTTCAGGTCCAAGCAGGCGAGTAATGCGATTGGTTTTTGCTCGCACTTCCTCAATCTTTGCTTGTTTTTCTTCTGGCAACGAATAGTCAGCCATAATTGGCGTCTCATACGACACCATCGGTGTGCCATCTTTGTACTCAACTTTCTGAATGGCACCTGTTGAAAGTTTGCGTTGACCGCCAACACCGGGTTTGAATTGATCGCCAGCTGTCTGAAAGAACTTGGCTGGATCCTGCAAGGGCCGTGGCGCAACCGTTGCCGAAGGCATCGTACCTATCTGTGCACCCGGCAAAGGCAATGACTTGTCAATCCAATCCTGAGGTGCGCCCATCTGCTCCAACACCTGACGTCCACGCTGCACTTCTCCAAGTTTGTCGGACTGGGTAGCAGCAGTCGCTCTGGTCACGATGTCGTTGGTGACTTTATAGATGTCCGCAAACGGAGCTTGCGGCTTGGGCATTTGGAATCCCGGACCTGCTACACGCGATGGCGAAAGCATCCCAGTAACATCGCCAAACTGGGAAAGAATTTCGGGACGGTTCGCCAACGTACGCAAGGTATTCCTGCGCTGTTCAAAACGCTGGCGTCGACCTTCCATCTCTGCCATTTTGGTCTGTGGGTCAAGGCCAAGCTGGGACAGTTTTTCAAGCGTGGCCTCTTCATCAGCTGCGTCGTCGTCACGCAATGAATTGATCTGTTCCATCAATGTTGCTGCTTGAATCTGGTCGCGTTGACGAGTTTGTAGTGCAAGCTGATTGCGTTCCAGTTGTTGTTGCTGTCTGGCTTGACCACCTGAAACAAGACCTTGAAGAAAACCTGTCAATCCTACAGCCATTACTGCTTCCTCCAGCCCTGAACTGTTTTCATAAAGTTCATGCCAGTCAACGGATCAGTTACAACCTGACCGGGAGAAACCAATGCAAACGATGCATCCAGTCGATAGGCGGTAACTGGATCCACATCACGTGTGAAGCGTCCTGTAGGTACAGGAGCAGGACCACCAATTCGTCCAGTTGGCATTGTAAAAGTACCAAGTGTGTTACGCCTAGGATCGAATTCTTTTTCTTCTGTGCCAATCTCAAGTGCTTGTTTCGGAAAATCCAATCGCTGAGTATTGATATCCTCAGGAAATTCAAACGGACCGGAACGAGGCATAAACTCGGCAGATAGAGGGTCAACCGGAAGGCCTGTATCGGCATATACTTGGTTTCCGTCAAACGTAGACACAATCGGCCTGCCCGTCATACCGTCTGATCCAGTCATTCCAGCTGTTGTCCCCGTACCCTCACCGCGTTTACGAAGACTTTGCATCCAGCGACGAAGATCCGGACCATATAGACCGGCTACTTCCCCGATGGCTTGAAACGTTTCCAGTTCCCGTTTACGCCTTGCCTCGGCATTCTCCATATCCATGGCTTGTTGCCGCATCTGCAATTCTTGTAGCTGAGTGGCTGTATCGGTAGCGGATCCCAATGCAGACAAGCCAAGTTGACCAGTTCTGTACGCACGATTCATATCTGCGGTCAACATATTGTCCTGCATGCTTTGAGCACGTTCAGCAGCATTCTGCGCCAATGTTCCACGTGCCGTTGCGGCACCGGATGCAACAGCACCTTCAATAGCTGCACGGGTTCCAGCTGCAATTCCTCCACCACTGATTCCACGACGCGACAGATCAGCCTGCGTGTTTGCAATGGCTGCATCACGAGCTTCCATCGCAGGGTTCATCAGCATAGCCATGGGACCAGCCATGTCACGCGCAGACAAACCTTCACGCGCAAGATTCAAACCAGACATTCGATAGGCTTCAGCTTGACGTTGCGCCTCTTCTTCCTCTTGGCGGTAACGTCCATAGGCTTTCATCAACTCGTTCCCACGCTCGTTGATCTGTCGTTGATAATCACCTTGTCGTGTTGCAAGTTGTGTATTCTGCGCTGGTGGACGTCTGCTCAATCCCAAAGTCCTCCCAATACTAGTAACTGCGCTGCCAACGCCACGGTCCAATGCACCTCCTGTCAATGCATTCAGACCTGCGTAATAAGGATTGGCATTCAAGGCATAAGTAGCGGCTCCGGTAACACCGGTCCCCAATGTCGGCTTCCGCGCAAATTGCGCCATAGCATTCAACTGGCCTGTTTGGCTTGCAGCACCGGACAACTGACCAAGTGGAGATTTCAAAAACGAAGCACTTGGATTCCCGTATGATGCAACACCTTTCATAAATTTGTTATAGCCGGACAACATGTTGCTGGGAACTCCTAAACGATTCGAAGGCCTTGATGATTTAAGCTGAGTAGGAACAGTCTGCATAGGAACATTCGTAAATGCTGCACTGTCTTGCCCAATCATAAAGTCATTAGGATAAAGCGACATCCTGTTGTGCAGGGTCTGAAATACATTTTTCCAGTCAATTTGATCGCTCATAGGTAACTTTAATCCTTAGGTCGTAGCAATCACATGCCATCCTAGTATCGCATTGATCGGGTCGCTTACTGATATGAGTGTAACGGAATCCCATTGTGCAGACAATGTCTGTGCAGCTGTGTCTCCATACCATGTGTCACCAGAAGCCAAAGATATGGTAACTGTGTTCGCAGCAACCGTCTTGCTTATGTGCCATATGTGACTGTCGATAGCCGCCGCGGATGGCAGGGTAAGTGTTATATTGCCTGAGCCAGAATCACAACGGACAACTATAGGAGGGTTTCTCTCCAGAGTTGCTGTTGCTGTAACATTAACCACTTGAAATGACGCTGGTGAAAACTCTGGGTATTGCAGCCCCGCATTTGTGGGTTGACCATAATCATCTGGAGCATTGACAAGAACAACTCTTGAACTTCCAACCGATGGTTGCCCACCACTACCACCACCGGTTGTTGGAGGTGCAGGTCCGATAGGCATTAGTTCTGCCTCCTGATTCCACCCTCATTTACATGAAGCAGAATGCCGTACAAACGGAACCAGTTGTCACTTGCAAGCGAGGTGCCAGATATCTGCACCGAATACGTTGTCCCACGCATGTCGCGCTTGATGTTCCGTATGGCGGCTGATTTGTTGCCAGTGTTGAACGTCCAAGTGCCAGACGAATGAAACGTATACGTCGGATTGTTGAACACCGGACTTACAAGTTGTGGCTGTTCCTGCATGTAGATACGCCAATCAACAGCAAGTGAAGCAGTCGTTTCCAGATGCAGGTCCAGCTGATGGACTTTGTTTTGCCGGTAGTAGTCTTGCCCCTGAGCGTAAGTCTGTCCATATTGGCGTGTCAACACACTCCAAGTAAAAGATGCAGGCGTCGTAACCGCGATGTCTTGAGTTCCGATGTACTTGTAGATGTGTCCGTTCGATGCGCCGAAATAAAGTTCAGGTGCATCTTGGTCGCTGTTCAAGACCCACATCGAACGTGGCTCGGTAGCAGATCCACCACCATCCTGAGGGAAGCTCCACTCGTACCAACCTCCAAGCACAGCATCAAATACAAACAACGTTGTAAGTCCCGTACCTCCCGGTTGAGATGAAGAGAACACAAACTTGTTGTCAAACACAACGCATGAGCTTTTGCGTTGCAGTGCTTGGTTGATTGTCAAATTGCCTGATGTAGGGTTGTACAAAGGATTGTTCGTACGTGCATTGACAAGCCGGTCCAAAGGCTTGGACATGGCTGCTGGCAACCCATTGGTATATTGGCTGATGCCTGAATTCGACAGCCACCACACCCGGCCATTGAAAGTAGACGCACACATAGGTGCTATGCAACCAGCACCCGGCTCTCGTACAAACCCGAGTATTGCAAAATTCGTAGCATCAACACCTACCAAAGGCAGGATGCTGTTGTTCCGCAAGACTAGCAATGCGTTGGAGGATGAATTCGATTTCGATAGGCCTTCACCGCTGAACGGAACAAGTGCAGTAATAGGCTCGTAATCATATGCGCCGCTAATGACAAGAGAAGCCCCTTTGATCGGGAGGTACGGATCTGCCGCTACAGGAACAATGGTTGTGTGGAGAGCATATTCATTGTCTGTATCAAGAAGCCACGATGCGTACAGCGTGTTCTCCTTCGATATCCAAACACGTTGTTGGTGAATGGCAATGTTCTCACAACCAATCGGGAAAAAATCCTTGCCATCACGATAGACATAACCAGTCTGCCCAATCGGCTTGTCAAACAATAGTTCCGAGTCACCAACATTGTCTATCAGAACCAGTGACGCAGAGGTGCTTGTTGAGTCAAGGCTCAGATTGAGTGAACTTGCCGCAAGCGATGGCGTTGCGCCAGATATGTCAATCTGTCCCAGCAATCGAAATTTCCCATCCGGGAACACGGTGTTGTTTCTGCGATAGACAAGTATGTGTGTGTATCCAGCTCCAGCCGAATCCTTGAAGTCGGACGAGTTGATAGTCACACGCAATCTGGATTCAGCATTGCTGGAGTTGAAAGGAACGCTGGTCTTGGAGAGTTCAGACTCCACTCCTCCAAAGTATGTGCTGGTCGAACCGGATTTCGTCCATGGTGCCACAGCCGTGAATGCAGCAGTCGAAGTATTGGTCGTGTAACTGGGCGCAGCTTTCCACCGGGTGAAACCATACTCGTACAATCCAGATATGCCGAGATCTCCGTTGTACACAAGTTTCCCGATATAGAACAGAATCCTGTTTGTAAAGACCGACGCTGCATCTGTCGCGGAGCTTACAAAGAAGTCACTGTCGCAACGGATATAAACAGCAACCACCTGTTCCAGCAAGCTTTTGTCAAACGACCTGAGATCGAATGTAAGGTACCTGTTCTTGGAATCCAAGGTGCCTTTGCCGCCCCACGTAACTACCGTCGGTATGCCAGTGGATGTTTGGTATTGGATTCCAAGGGAAAACTGTGGGTTTTGAGACGCAAATTCAGCCGGGATATAGCACTCCATGCTGAGATAGTCAGCCGTTCGCAATCGGCTTCCTGCCAACATGGTCAGGCTGGCTGTGCCGGTTGGTATGACCGCACTGCCGTTGAATTCGGCTGACAGCTGAAAGCTTGTCCCTGCTGTAGTGCGATTGATTATGTAATACGTCTTGTTGGCAGTAAGGCCCGTGCCAGTTGTGCTGCTGAACGATACGGGTGTTCCATTGGCAGGAACCGCAGCGGCTGCTGTATGCGTTCCAGAAGTGTTGATTGTGACAGATTGGGATGACGCAAGCGTGTAGTAAAAAGCCCTGTCTCTTACATACCCTGCATACGCATGAGTTTGAGAAGCACCAAGAGGCGTCGCCCTGACTCGGACAAGTTTCGTAGTCGGATCTAGTATCGTGTCGCCTGAGTTTGTTATAGCTCTAGTAGCTACTGGATACAGGTCGATGTAATCGACATACAAGCCTTCTCCACTCGTAATGTCGCCAAAGTCTGCATCTGCTTGGATCTCAACCTGAATGTGGCTGCTAGTAGATAGTTGAGATTTGAAGTCACGAAAATCAGCAAGAATGTCGATGACAGTCCAAGCATCTTTGTTTTTGCCATTGCCGCGCACATCAAACTGAGTAGACACAATTGCGCCGTCTACTTGAACAAATGAACCCGTGTTTGTTCCTGCTCTAACACGGATGCTTACAGGACGTTTTCGTGGAGAGTTAGACTGCTCATAATGCATCAGTGACACACGGCACAGATACATCAAACAGGGATCAGTCGAAGACCCGTTGTATAAAGCATTGGTCTCGGTACGCACTTGAACCGATTGATATAAACCGGGATATGTACCACTGCTGGAATTACCGTCTATCAAGACTACTTGCCCTGTCGTGGTACGCGGAATATCCCCACCGACCTTGGTGGTAACCTGCCCAGTTCCAGAACCGATGTAGTTTGACCACGTGCCGGGTGCGCTGTTGTTGGTTCCGGGTGTGGCAAAATTGTTATTGGTAAGCATCTGGGTTGACGCACTAAGCGTCAAACCATTTGTTACTATTTGGTGGAAGTTAGATGTTGGAATATCTTTGGCAATCCAAGGATAAGCCTCAGCAGTTGGGGCAATGTCCACCAAACCAGTTGCAACCGGAACAGTCTCACCCTTGAACGTGGTGACTATGGTTACAGTTGTAGCAGAGCTGCTAAACGTAATATGTGAAACCGAGGTTGTCGTTGTTGTTGGCAATGAAGACGCTACATAAAAATCGTTTCCAGCCACATGGGTTACAAAGTAGACAGTATTCGTCGCCAGTGGAGATGGAAGACTTCCAGAAGTTGCAACAATAACAATCGGATCGCCTACCGTAAGACCATGCCCAGCTTTGGTGAACTTGTTTGTGCCGATTGCAACGGTCAACAGTTTCTGGCTTTTGGTATTTGTGTCAATCCGCAACGGATAATTGCTGGTTCCGCTTGCTGCTGTTCCGGGGGCGACGTAAATATAACGACCCAGCTGTGCCATTCTGACAAGATCAGGTTCTATGTTGCTGAATGTCAATGTGCCGGTTGCGGACATTGGAATCGGCAACGCATCTGTATGCTGGCTATCAAATTTCCAGAACCCTGCGTCTAGGCTACCGTTCGATTCAGCCACGAGAACCGATGTTGATGGGACATTTTTGGAAGAACGTACTGCAATAGATGCGTAGTAAGAACCAGAACGAGCAGTAGTTGTCTGCCGTTGAATACCTTTGCGGGGTACGAGCGATCCATTTTGTGAGACAAGATTGGTTATGCGTTGTGCGAATCCATCCTGAAGTTTGTTAGGATCTGTATATGTGTCCATCCCAACCCACGCCCTGTCACCTATAGTAAGGGCTTGGGTGATAGGTATTGCAGATCGGGTTGTATCGTCCATCGGTTACTCGCAGTTCTTCTTATGCCATCTATTTGTGGATACTTCAGCTTTCTGGCTGAAACTATTCTGTAGTGTAGCGTCACTCTTGAATGTATTCAGCAAAGTACCATCGACAGTCCAATCAGGACATGGACATGACGGTTCAGGCGGGGCAGCAGTTGTAGCTATGCCACCAATCCAGAATGCCGCCATAGACCTGTAGCCGATAGCCATTATGCCGGGTTGCTTTCAACAATCGGGTCGGCAGCAGCATCACCTGTTACGGTTGCCGTCCAAGCAGAAGTTGTATCGTCTTCCTGATAGACGGTGAGTGTTCCAGAAGATACAACAAATCTGTTACGAAGGAACCGCAGAGCATCTTTGACCATGCGCCCACCATCAGAGCCACCGGCAATGTTTCGACCAAGCAACGCATCAGCAAATTCTTGCCCTACGCTTGCGGCAAAGTTTGTTGCCGCCAATGCATCTGCGGCAAATGCGGCATTGTCGATTACAGCAGGTTGGAATTCATGGACATCTGAGGCTACATGGAAAGAGCCAGTCACCTGCACTTCTGCCTGAGTGCTTCTTGCCCGAAGGATACGTTCTCCATATGAGCCGCTGACTGAATGTCCAGACATCAACTCATCCCAGACAGCATCTGCGTTTTCGCCAGCCGTTGGCAATGCATCAAGTTGAGTATCAAGATTTGCAGCCGCTAGACCAATGGCAGAACGAACACCAGCCGCGTCAAGGTCGTTGAAGCCCGTGATCCCTGTGGATTTTGCCAAAACAATATTTGTCCCAGCAGTAAGTAGACGGGTAGCATGAGACCATACACCGCTTGCGTCCAAAGTACTTCTAGTGCTAATTGCAGCGTCGATGCGCGACAAACCAAGACTTGTCCCATCATTCGGATCGAATCCAACCACATGGACTGAATCACCGGGACATTCAGCAGTATTTGCCGACTTGTACCTAGTCTCGACATAAGTTCCGGCAGTAGCAACCAGCGTCTGTGTCAACTCGGCGTAGTACCTGCCATTGCCAATACTGGTCAATGTGCCAATACCGGTGTTTGTCCATGCACCACCGTTTGACGACACTTGTGGTTGCCCACCAGCCTCTCCGGTTTCTGCGGTGATTCCGTCCGTTGCGTCTACCAGATGGAAGAAGACATAACGCCGTGCCGCTGTAGATTCGTTTGCTTTTATCAGCCTCATGTCAACCTCGCCTACCTAGAACATATTTTCTGAAATACCACGGCTTTGTAGACGGTGTCACACCACCAGCCGCACCCATGCCGCCATAAAACCAGTTGAAGTAAGATCTTGTACCGGTTCCAGCGGTTGCGGTGTACGCAACGTCAATCTTGACCCAGTCAACTGCAAGGGCATAGGTAATAATGCCATTTGCCAAAAACTCTACACCGAAGTCAACATCATTTATGTCGGTCTGCGTCAGAGACGTTCCCCACACATCAGTTGAACCACCAAGTGTAAAAGTTTGTTCGGTTGTCTGATTGATCAGCGCAGTTTTAGAACTACCAACCAACGTTCCACTTGCGTCACGCAGTTGCGCCGTAAGGTTCTGAGATGACGGCCCCGTGTAACGTGCGCCAATCGTAACAGTAATCCCGTCAATCGACGCCGCGCTAATTGAAAACCCAAACTGTTTTGCAATCAGAGACCCGGATGTTCCAGCACCAGAAGCAAGATCGGCTTCTGTGTTGTCATCAGCCGTAATGTTTCCGGGGTTAGTCCAAGCACCACCGCCACCACTAGGTGCAGTTGCTGTTCCTGATCCCGGTAACGTTGCTCCTGTGCTAGGCATAGTTCACCTAGGCCACGCCAGTAATAACGTCCGCAGTCGAAGCCGCAGTTTTTGTCAATGTTTTGGTTGCGTGGGTAGTACTGCCATCCGTGCGATAAATGGTGAGTGTGGTACCGCTGATAGCGTTTTCCAGCGTTGCAAGGACAATGGTGCCAAGCGTATGCTCGCCCATCGTTCCTTCGACATTGCTTACGTTCCTCGACAAAACGGCATCGGCAATTTCTTGACCTGCATTGGTTGCTATAGATGCAGCAGTAATCACATCATTGCCAATAGTCCCGACCGTAACTAGACCACTAGAGGTAGTAACTTGGTTTGCACCTGTACCACCCGTAAGAATGGTGCCAGAGGCTGGGATTTGCGTAAGTCCAAGGCGAGCAGCATCTAGTGGGTCATATGCAACCAAATCGTACTCAAGCAGTACAGGCGCAATGCCTGACCCTTTGACCATGACCACCGCATGATTTACATCTGTAACAGAAGTAAAAACACCGTTAGGTAGATGCAACTCATACAGACCCGGCATATTTGTTGCGTCCACTTCTTTGAATAGGCCAGAAGTATAAGTACCAAGTGACCCAGTTCCAGTTAACGACACCGAAGTTGCTGAAGTGTCTTTAGGCCGAAAATAGTAAACTGTTACAGACGCATTTGTCAGGCCCGTCTTTCCTGCGCCAGTTGTAGATGTACTATCCTGTATAAAGACGTGTTCAATTCGGTTGGCAGTAGACTGCGCTTTAACTGTTAACTTCGCCATTTCAGCCTCTCATGCCTCCAGCCATACCGGGATGAACAAGTAATCCACCAGAAGCAGCAGTCACATCAGTAATGACCAAACGAAATCCCGGCAAAATGGTTGTTGTGTTTGACCATCCTGTTGTCGGAACAATACCGGTATTAGTTGTCCAGTCGAATGTAGCATCTGCTCCAATATAAGACTTCTTGTCATTTGCCTGAAGCATTTCTTGATACATTAGGTTCGCGGCAGATGCAGACGATGTTCCTTTAAAGACTAGTCGATAAAAACTTCCACAGTTCAAAGTTGAAAGAGAAGACTCATCAAAAAAGAACCAGTTGCCCCATTGTTGCGACGTAGCAGCCCTCCCATAAAGGTCGCCATCGATTGTTACTGCTTGCAGTTCAGTCCCCGCAGAATCGTACAGAATCATGTCCATTGTCGATATTGCTGCGTTACGCCTTGAATTTGCAAGAACTCCTGCTAGTTTAAAAGTACTTGCCATCCCAGATGGAAGCGAAAAGTAAACACCAGCCATTCTGTCGGTAGCGGTATTAGAAATAACAAGTGATGTGTTCACAGTACTCACAGGCCATAGATATGCCCTGTTGGCATCTCTATAATAAGCAGATGGAACCATAGAGTTCTGTGCAGTTGCTCCACCAGCACCAAGTTTATAAATAACCCAAGGAGTGCTAGGTACATTATCTGTACTTGCATAACCGGAACTTACATTTAGAGTTCCAGCCCATGAACCTGTGCTATTATTGGCTTCAATCATTATTCCCATGACTTGACCACGTGTGCAGGTATAGTCTGGAATGTTTACTACTGCCCAAGCCGAGGCAGTAATTGAACTGTACTCGATATCAACATAAACGTCACTAGTCCCGTTATTCAACCATGTGCCAGACGGTTGCCCATTTGTTGCATCAGCAGATTGAAGTCCAACACGAATTTTTCCCCCAGTAAGGGTAGATGTGCCGAAGTAGACAACTAGTTCAGTTATCGTGGTTGCTGTTTCTGTATAAAAACCTGTGAACACATAGTTTGTAACGGCAGACAACGCCCTCGACTGATGCAGGGTTGATGCTCCACTATTAATAAATGGCATATCGGGCCAAACAAGTTTTATATCTGCCATGCTACTTAGCCTTGATTATGTCAGTAGATGTCATTTCAGGAATAAACTCTAAGCCTGATACGGTCCCATGATCCTGAAACCAAGCCGCCGCCATTTTGTATTTTATAGATTCAAACACGGTGTTTATTTCTTCTTCATTACACCATTGGTTAAATCCATCTTCAGAATCAAACTCCAACACAGTACCGTCCTCAAACGACAGAAGCAGTACTCCTTCTGGAAGGGTAGTCTTATTGGTTACCTTGCAGTAAAAAGGCATTGTTACTTTGCCTCTTCCTCAATCCCAAGCATCTTGCGAAGCCGTCGAATCATCCAATCCACGCCTTCCATGCCGAGAACGCCCAACAGGAATGCAAGTCCGGTGACCTTGTCGGGATCGGACGACATCCCTAGAATCTTGCTGACCAACGGCGTGATGAAAACGGCGCAGATGCAGCCAATGATTGAACCGGTCACAAGTGAGGGCCATTTCTTTTTCGGGTCCAACAATGCTGGACGTATGTGTCGAGCGGCCCCTCCGCTGATACCAGCGGCAACATTCCACGCAACTTGTTCAATCTCAGTTTTCATCTTAGTAACCTCAAATTTTATTTTGCTGCGGGAGGCGCAACCGGTGGTGCACTGTATGGACTCCCCTCGGCCTTCAAAGAACTATCAAGATTGTTCCACAGCCGAGTACAGCTATCAAACCACCAGCCCTGCCACAACTGGATTCTCGCAGCCAATGAAGGATCATCCAAGTTTTTCATAGCAAGCTTCATTGCTGCGTATACAGGCAAGGTGTTCCGCAATACATCATCTGGAGCAAACGACGCACTTGCAGTAATCGTCGGAGGCAACGATGCACCATAGACGATATAAGTAATCGATGTGCCAGATGGAAACACGCCGATCGTCTGAGGCTGTTTGCGGAACCAGTAGTAAGGAGCAGTGGTAGTGCCACCATTTGGCAGAGTTATCGTGCCGGTTGCAGTCTCAAAGTTTGGCTGCCAAGCACGAAGACGAGTATCACTCGTATGCTGCAACGCTGTGGTGCCAATGGTAACCGACATTGGAAACCAGATGTTGGTTGAAGAAAGATCTATCTCTCGCCCTGTAGTGGCTCCAGTTGTATATGTTCCGGGAACAAATACACATGCACGTGCCATCTCTGCCTGAGCTTCATTGAGATAAGCGTCGATGGTGTCTTGAGTGGTGGTAGTGACTCCACCCGTGCCGTTTGCATAATCGCCGATTACGCTGTTCGACGCCTCGTTCAGGATAGTGAGCGTATCTGCCCGAAGTGTTGCAATCGTAACAGCCATCACGCCATCCTTGTGTGGTAGGTGGCAGCAAAGGCTTCTACATCGCCAAGCCGCCGTTGATATTCCGGGAAATACATTTGCATGCCAGCTGCATCACGCATTTGCATGGAGCGCGCATACAGAACGGCGTAAATAAGACAGTCATGTGCGACAATCGGGAGAGGACATTCGTGGTCTTCAGTCGGAACACTTGTGTCAATGGTTCCACTCGTGTTGTACTGCCATATGTTTCCGGGTTGACAATAACCCTCTACCATTAGTCCCGCTGTAACAGCCGATTGTGGTGCTGGCTTCAAACGAATCCTGTTCATGCCATACACAGCACAGACATCTGGAGTACTGGATGCACCATCGTTGCGATTGTCGTCAAACTGTTTTGCTGAAAACGTAATTTGGCGAAGACGATAATACTCTCCACCATCAAGATAGAAGATGCCACGAATCTTATAGATATCTGGAGAGCAGTACTCGTCTTCATTTGCTACAAGATCCATGTACCGACGGCCAACCAGACAGTCCGTAGCCCGTGCTATCTGGTTGGCTTGTTCGATAAGCAGAATATCCAGCCCGAAAGGATCTTGATCCGCACCTGTATTGAACAGGTGCGAACCAAGAACACGAATTCTTTGTTTCAATTCTGCCCGTGTCATTGATCAGTCCTTAGATGGAATAAGCACTGTCACGACCGTTGACCAATGCCGCAAGGACAATGGTCATGGTTCCAGCAGCAGCACCGGTTGAAGTGCCATTGATCTGAACTTGCAGATACGGCTTCGCGGTCATCACCGGAATGTAGTAGACATTGCTTGCGTTTGCCGTAGTGGACAAGTTGACAGCCGCCGATACTTCCACCGGAGACGAATCCAACTTGAACGATGACGCATCGGTGCTGTTGGAGGCAGAAGCAAACACTTGCAACTGCGGAGTCCCCAAGTTGGCAACTGCGGCATTGTTTGTAACGATTACCTTTACAAACAAGTCCTGATTCTGTGCATTGATACCAACCAGATCACTGGATCCGCTCATTGCAGTTTCCGCCTGCGTTCCGAAATCCTGTGCATCCGCACGAACCATATTGATGGTTCGGAATACATCAGAAACAGACGCATAGGGAACCGAGGTGCCGGAAAACGTGATGGTGGTACCAAGTGCATCAGCTGTTGCACTTGACAACAATCGCGGCAGCGCAGCGGTTCGCGAAGTAAACCGGAAAGAAGCTTTTCGATCTCGTGCCATTTAATTTACCTCTCTTACGAAGTCACGTGGCAGTAGAGGCGACCGATCGCACGGGTGTGAGGCACCCAAAGACCGATTCCCCAGTCAAAGACGACATTGTGCATCACACCATTTTCCTTGGACAGGCCGAGGTAGGTGGGCTTGAATGGACCAGATTGCCATCCCTGAACATAACCCGTGCCATATCGAACGGCATAGATTGCCGAAGCCTTGCTTGAAGTGATGTTAGCAACAGTCTGAGTGTCACTGATGATGCTGGTCGTTCCATCAGACTTTCGTCCAACAGTACGAACAGTGGCTGCTTTGTACTTTTCAACAGGACGATCAAAGCTGTCCATTGTCACATCGAAACCAGCACCAAGTCCCATGACACGAATTGCCATTTCGACTTGACGTTTCGCACGTTCAGACATGTACAAGACAACACCGTCGCCGTTCGGCGCATTCATGTTGTCCAGAAGTTCCTGAAGGAAGCCAATGAACGCATTGGCTTTTGTGGCAGTAACGCCAGTTGCCGAAATGTCTGCCAACGTAGTCGTTGCAGTAAGAGACATTTCTCCCGGAATATCATAATCCGAAGCGTTGTTAAGCCGAAAATCAAGACCCGGAAAACAATCAACATTGCCCGTTACCGGGTTATTGTTGATGAATTTGTCGTTGAAATCATAGGCAAAACCCTCAAGGAAGATCTGCACCTGAGCTTCAATCGGATCAATGATGTTGGTCGGCTGATCAAGCAGGACATGATCGACAAGGATCTTGTTGCGGACCAAATACATTTGCTCTTCGTACGACTTGGGGCGTCCACGAACAGCAGCCGGTTCGCTGTTGATGCCAGTCCAGTTGGGAAGCGGAATACCGGAGTTCAGGTACCGCATGCCGATCTGCTTGAGAGACGGGCTGGTGAAAAGCGGAACGTCCTTGAGGGCATTCCAAGTCTGGTGAAGGGATTTGGTGATTTCCTTGACAAGCGGGTCATTGCTGATAGCAGCATGATCCGCGAGGGTAAGTGCACCATTGAAGTCAATAGCCATTTTTTACTACCTCAAACGGAGTCGCGATTTCGGGCTATGCCCAAGAGACTACTCAACGATTGGCGACCAAATGCCGAAGGCTGCTTGGTCGGATTCGGCACAGTCGGTTGAACGGTTTGCGCCGTTGTCGTAGGAGTAGGAGCAGACTTGCTTGCTCCCAATCGCTGCAACAATTCCGGTACCAATGCCTTGGTCAGTTGATCAACCTGTTCATGCACAATCCGTGCTGCATCGACGGGCGTGACCCCTCGTGCAACCAGACTGTCCACCGCACCCATGTTCCGTTTTGCAAGCGGATACTCGGACATTGCGGTTGTCTTTTGTTGCTCCAGCATATACTGCGATACCTCGGACATAGCCTGTTGGTATCGAAGCCGTTCCAGCTCAGCCTGCATTTGCAACTGGCTGGTTTGCGGATCGAGCAACTCCTGCGCCTCCAACTCCTTGTAGCGCGACATGATAGCTTGCTCTTCAGCTTGGGCATTTTGCCTAGCAATTGCTTTTTGCAATTCCTGAGCAGAAGAAAACCCTTGCCGTTCGAACTCACTAATCACATCACCCCAACGTGAAAGCCGATCGTTTGCGGATCGTGCCTTCTCGTTTACTTCCTTGAACCGTTCATACGGGACAGGATTGGGAGTCTCGGGTGCCTGATTGACAATGTTGGGTTGTTCAACCCCTAACAGATCGTAGATGTCAATATCTACGTCCTGCGCTTGGACGCCCTGTGAATTAACGTCTTGGGCTTTTGGTTCTGGAGCGACGACTTCCTGAACCATGTCCAAAATAGCGGAACCTACTCCGCTGTTGTCGGAAGCTCCGGCTGGTGAATCCGGAGTTGGCATCACCATCTCTTCTGACATTTCTATTATTTATCCTTGTTTTGTCAAATTGCCACAATAGTGGCGTCCATTGGCCTGAACAAATCCTATTGAGGTTTCTGTTTTGGACCGCCGTCGTCGAACATGTTCTTGCGCAGCGTCTCTTCGCTGAGCGAAACCATGGATTTTGCCGCATCGTTTTCTTGCAGCAGGCGCGATCGCTCCCGCATTTTGACAACATCCGCATCCAGTTTGGCAGATTGCTGTGCTTGGATTTTTTGGATATCCAGTTGCGTTCGCATAGTTTCAGCTTCGGGATCGAACTGTTGCTTCGGAGCAGCCTGTTGTTGGGCTTGCTCCATTGCCATCTGTTGCATCATGGCAACCTTTTGGTTCTGTCTCTCAAGATGTTCGAGAATGATCGATGTGTCAGGCAACTTCAACATCCTGACAACAAGCATGTTCGTTTCCGGATCCGCAGGGTCGCCAAACAATCCCATCTGTCGAAACGCCAGAAGCTTCTGCAATTTCTGGTCTGGAGATTCTTCTTGCGCCGACCCCGGAACATACTCGATTCGGTATTGACCACCCTTGCGGATATGGTCGAATGTAATTACACCTGATCGCAACTCATCGGCTGGCGACCGACGTTCTTCCATTTCTCCGACAAAAGGAGCAACACCAAACTGGGAAACGAGCGCAACTTCCCATTCCTTGATCTTTGCGTTGCTGATCTCGATATCGGAACGGATGTAGGAATGCTGGGTGTTGTCTGCACGTTGCAACAGTCGCACAGATTCAGCAGGTGTACCCGCCTGTGCCATACCTTGAGAGACATCATGGAGTCCAGCGATATCCATCATGTCCTTCTCAAGGATCTGCAACATTGGAAACAATTCGCCGCCGATTCCGGGGGCGCGCACAATAGCAGGCGGAGCAGTTGCCTGATTGTAATGGATTTTGCGATAGACGCGGTTGGCTTCCTCGATCTCGTCGCTTTGGTTGTTGAATGCATCGGCACCGATTCCACTCAACTTTTGAATCAGCACATAGTCCTTTTGGTTTTCAAACTGTTCCAGAAGACGGCTGTAAATCCTGTTGTAAGTTTGTTGCAGAGGGCAGAGATCAAACCCAAGCGAATACCCATAGACTGTTCCAGCCCGTGGCTGCCAGCGCAAAGGCACGAATGGGAACTCGTCTCGCTTCTCATACGGCCAGTCGCCAGCATAAAGCAACGCGGTGTTTGTGCTGACTATGTACCGTCCACGCGGGTATTGGTCGTTGGGTTTTTCCCAGTACTCGTAGACAACAGCGGCTTTCTTGCGGGATTCAATCTGTCCAAGGCGCGAGGTGGAAGGAGGCACCCATCCATTTCCGCTGCCGTTCCCACCTTCAAGGTAAGCATCGATATAGGAGGAACTGGCACCTGACAATGCATCGGCACTGACGCTCTTGCCAGCTTCTCCATAATTGTCCACAAACCACGACAGCGGACGGACACTGGCGTGGATCATGTACCGGACATCGCAGTCACGCTTGGCAGTAGGATCTATAAATACATCGAAGGCTGGCAGGATCTCCTCGCGGACATCGCCAACATTCATTTCCTTGTAGCCGTCGACCTGCCCGGTCTCCATGTTGAAGAAAGGAACAACCTGAGATCCCTTGGCATCCCAATAGATCTTCAGGTACGAGGTGCCGCAGACGCATGCCCAGCGCACACGCTCCTTGAGTTGTGTCTCACGGGCAAACTTACGATTGAAATGGTTGCAGATGATGTTGGCTTCATCCGCCGCGAAACGATCGCCTTCGGTATCGGACAAAGGAATTGCATAGGCATCCGGTGCAACTTGGGTCAACTTGCCTACAACACCGTCGATAAGAGGCCGCATTTTCTGAATAATGACATACCGATTCGGCTCAGTCGGATTCTGTAGTTGGATAAGGTTGCGAGTCGTACTGGAAATACGAAGCCACTGGCGTCCTTCAAAAAACGCGGTTGCCAACGCCCATTCAAGTTCCATCTCCTGACGAGCGCGATAAGCTTCATCGAATGACTGACGGACGTATTTGACAATCCGGTTTTTTTCTTCGTTGTCAAGCGGCGGTTGTTTCTTCCACTCGTTTGTATTGTGGTCGATGCTTAGATTGTCGGGATCTTCCAAAAGAAGATTGCCCGCTGGAAACGACCCCGGAGTACCTGTGTTTCCGGGTGACTTGAGAGCTGTCATCTCAGCTCGTGGGTTTCCTCCTCCGCCCATCAGGCGTCGGACCACATCCTCAATAGCCATCACAAGTACTCCCGTATGAACTTAACCGGTTTCTTTTCAGTCCCAGTCAATCGCCTTATCTCGTCCCAGAGCAGATAGGAATAAACGCACTGCCCAATTGAAACTCCTGTCAATATGACAAGCAATATATCAGCAAGGGTCACAGCCATTCACGCTTCCTATCTTCGTTGAGCCAAATCGGACGTTCCGCTTTCTTTTGTTCTATCTCCGGGCAGAGAACAGGATACTCCCTCCACATCAGCCCATACCGGAACGAGTCGATTGCGTGATCGTTTTTTGTGCCACGGTCAATATCTTCAGGATCACGCGGGTCAGCCATGGTCTTGCCAAGTTCTTTGATCAAATTGACACATGATTTTGCAATCCTGAGTTTGGGTCGTGCGTTCCCATCCACGATTTCGGAAGCGGCCAGCCATTCTTTGACACGACGCCATCCTGCTTTCCTGTCCTTGACCGCACGAACCGCAGGCAATCCCTTTTCCCACCACACCTCGACCGGGTATTCACCGATCCGTTGTCGCTTGTCTTCGGGAGGAAATGTGTTTGCCCAGTCGAAGGCAATAGCCTCAAGCCTTGTGTTCCATTTCTGGTCACGGAATCTGCGATCGGCAGGCTGCGCCATCCCTCTCGATTCCAGAAGTTCCAGAACCTTCTGCGCCTGCGCGGATGACACGTGTCCTTTCTCGTACCACTCCCCAATTACATAGACGTTCTCGCGGTCATCCGAGGCATAGAGCAGGAACGAACATGGAGCACCGGTGCCAAAGTCATGGCTTGCCCACACTCTCCACCATGGTTGCACGGATATGGAATCAACAACATGCCAAGGTTCTCCCGACGGAGAATATTCCTTGAAGTCCGGAAAGAACAGGCCTCCGACACCGACTTCATGTTGGCATTCGCGCAGGAATGAAATCAACCCGTAGTCGTCAATTTCGCGTTGACAGATCGACAGGTCCTTGTGCGACCACGTAGGTTCCCCGCCTGTAATCTTGTAGCCCATGCGTCCATCTTCCTTCTCCTCGGTAACGTACACCAGATTCTTGACGGCTGGGACAATGGGAGATTGAAGGCGGTTCTGCAACATGTCTACTTCGCCACTGAGTACCTTCGACATCACACTGTTTGCGTGGATGCGGTTCTGTACAAATACTATGGCGCAGTCGGTCGATTTGGCAGGGAGGATCGTCTGGGTAATCGTCGCAACTTTCTTGTCAACCCTGCTAACAGAGTCATCAAGTTCATCGATATCGTCAAGGATAATGAAGTCAGGACGAAGATGGTCCAGCTTGACGCCACGAGCACCAGTGTCCAGCCCAAATGCAAGAACGTTGAACCCGTTCGCCGTGCGAAGCTTAGAGGCGTTCCAGCCTTTTGAAAATCCATACCGGTTGACAGCCCTTTCAATACCGCATCGTTCCATCGTAGTGGCGATATCCTGCACATGGCGGTCTGCCATATCCTGCGTGGCGCAGACATACAACAGGAACCTGCGCGAACCTTTCACAGCCACACGACTCGATATCAATTCCATGGTGGTTGATTTGCCACCACCGCGGAACCAGCATTCAATTAGGGCAGGAGGGGTCTCGCCAAGATTGATTGTTTCCGCCCATTCCCACGCCCTAATGTGGTGTTCTCCCAGCGGAGATGACGCAGCATGTGGAGCATATGTCCTAAGCCATTGATCATATGGCAACTCATGCCCATCCATTGGATGTGCAGATCCGCTGTCGAAGTCTCCGTTCTTGACAATTGTGTCGAACTCTTCTTCCATGGCTTCAAGCAAAGCCAATTCCAAAGGTTTGTCCGGACGTACAAATTTCCTAAAGTTCCGTGGAGTCAGACTCGTCCTGACGCTCGACCGTTTCATCAACTACCTCCGCATCTATGACTTGTTGTTGTTCCTGTTCCTTGTAGGTTTTCAACAATTTTGCCACACCTGAGCGTATTGCTGTCAACTCGTCTGCATTGCGAACACATTGCTTGACTACACCGACCACCTGCATGACAAGCGAGTAAGCCTGATCCACTTCCAACGTATATGCTTTCGCATGGGCTACACGTTGCTCGGCTTCGACAATCTCGACGCGCTTTCCAATCAAGTCGATTACTTCCGTCGCAGCCTTTGCCTCGTCCGCACCACCATTGATCAGATCGCCGAGCGCATCGAAGTGTTCCTGAAACACAGCGATCTCACCCTGCCTGAATGCTCTGGACGCTGCGGTGTATTCCTGCCTCATGTCCTTGAGTACAGCTACGCTGAAACCTTCGGCAGCAGCCTCCGCACGTACATCAATCAACGCGGTCATGTATGCCGCATCGTCCTTCAACGACCACAATTCAGGATCTTCTCGCAGCTCCTCAATTCGTTGCAGAAGTTGTTGCCCAAGATTGGAAAAGCGTTTCTTATTCCGTGACGTCAACCCGTGCTTGAAGTTTGGGCTGTCGTGCGCAATCAGTGCTTTGCCACCATGTTTCGCACAGAAATCCCGTCCTTTCACAGGCAAACGCCTGCATTGCCTGCCATCTACATGGCCCTTGCATTTGCTTGGATCCAGTTCAATCTGACTCATTGGTGTATAATAGCAATATGACTAACAACAATGCCAATGCAATTGCGCGTCACTATCGAAAACACTCCATCAACGCCTTGCAGGTTGCTCAGGAATGGGAAGTAGGACCAGCATTGTTTTCGGTTTTGAAATACATCCAACGTGCTGGTTTGAAACAGTCTGAACCGCGCCAAAAAGATATGCTTAAGGCAGTCTGGTACATGGTGTACGAGACTGCCTTTGCGCAGCGCAATCACGAGGATGCGCAAACCCTTGCCGACGAGGTTGTCGATCTTATTCTTCGAGCCTGTCCAAGTTGCTTGTATCCCATATCGACTGACGCAATGCAGGATTCATCAGGTTCCCAATCCGCGATGAGCTTCCCATGTTGCGAAGTTCATTGTTCGCCTGACGAATCGTCCCCTGACGACAAAACGGAATCTGTGCCTGCGCCGGGGAACTGACAGCGGGGCTACTCGCGACCTGTTCCGTAGACTTGCGCATAATACTTTTCCCAATCCCTTCCAAACTGATGCGGTGCCGCCAGATCCATTTGATATGGATTCATCGAGGTGGCACTTGGTCGTACCATGTTGCCGATAGATCTGGCTCCGCCTCCGGACATGGAATGCAATATCTGCATGCGACGTGGACTGTTCAACGGAAGTACACGACCTGTCGCTTCCAAGATCTTGGAATTGTCCATAAGAAGCTGGCGACGATCGTACGTTTCGTTTGGATCTCCTGCACGATAATCCAGTTCAGGATTGCCTGCCGGATTCCCACCCATTATCTCGTTCATTCCATACATCATCGCAGGAGCAGTAACCCATCCGGCAACTCCCATAGCATCATACAGTTCAGGTGGCGCAACAGGTTGCCCTGCAATTCCATCTACCAATTCCAATGCTTGGGAACCTATAAGGGATGCCAGACCCAGCTTTCCTCGTGGGGTTGACAGCCGAGCTTTTGTAAATGGGGTCTTCGACGCCATTGCCCTGACCGCTTTTTTCTGCGGTTCAGTAAGTGCCATCAGTATCCTCGCCGCATTCCGCGCACATTCTTCAACCGAGGATTAGCCGCGACAGCCTTGGGAGACGCTTTCCGTGCACCGGCAGCAAGAATGGCACCAGCACGTTCACTGCTGATTCCCTGCTTCTTTGCGATTTGTTCCTGCACTGCCTTGAATCCCGGATGGGCTTTCTTGCCAGCAGGCTTCTTCTTCTTAATCATGGACATTGCACCCTTCGGGTACGGCATTCCCATCGGCATGGCACACCAACCTTTCAACGTCAACGACGTTTTTTCTTTTTTATTTCTCCCGCAGAAGAATCATCTTCGTCGGATTCATTGGCGTCATCATCGTCATCCTCGTATTCTTCCGGGTTGACATGTTCCTTGGTTTCGATCTTGAGCATCTCGCGCAACGTAGGCTTGCGTTTCAACTTGTGCTCGACCATCTCAATCGCCTTCATATCCTCAACCGAAGGTTTTGCTTTCAGGTTGTGTTCGGATCGCTCAAGCGCACGGACCGTGTTGACATCCAATGACAACCGGTTGATGTGCTTGTTCATTTGGTTGATCATATGTCAACGATTCCTAGATGGTTGTTGCTTCATCATTTTAGACCTGAGTTGCTGGCCGACGCTTGTGTTCTGACCAATATAGTTCCCCAATGCTCCCACCAGTGGACCCGCCAAAGAATAAACCATTCCGCCTCGGGGGCGCAGAACCATTTGTCCGGGTCTGGATGTCATTCTGGCTGCTTGTGCTGGCGTTGGATTCCGCAACCGTGGGGCCGGAATACTCGGGCCGAAGAGCGGATCATTGCCATGCCCAATCCCATATCTCTTCCACTGCCGTGTATCCGACGGATTCATTGTACGTGCCGTTCTGTTTGTTACGGCATCATCCGGCGTCGGGACTGAATCCATTTCCTGCGCCATAGCTCGTTTGCGAGCAACATAGTTGTTCACATTGGCGGCAGAAAAAATTTCACTTGGCTTTACGTTTTCTGATGGTGGCAACACGTCGAACACATTCATCATGTATTGGACTGGATCTTTGATCAGGTTGTAACGCTGCGTGTTGGTATCGCGTTTGAACTGCATTCGACCTGCGCGTTGCACAGCCCTGCGTTCTCTTTGGTTTGAAAAATCCTGATCCGGCCCCTGCCGATCTATTCGTTCGTCCTTGTAATTTTTTCGAAACTGGGTCTGCGCTTGCGACGGTTTTTTCTTAGATGTTTTTCCAGTCTGTGCCATCTTGACCTACCGATTCCTAGATGGTTGTTGCTTCATCATTTGCGAGCGTAACTGCTGACCTACACTGGTGTTGCGCCCAATGTAGTCGCCAAGCGCGCCAATCATCGGTGCGGACATCAAACCAATCATTCCTTGGCCACGCGCCCTAAAGCGATTCAATGGAGGCCTTTGAGACACGGTGGTTCTTGCAGCCTGTTTTAGACTTGCCTTGTTGCCGGAACGGTTTTGTGTGTATTGGCTACGTGGGCGCGGAGGTTCCAGCCTAGATCCATCCGTGCCACCCTTTGGGATTTGATAGTTATAGTTACGCATTTCCGTCTTGCCATAACCGTACATATCCCTTTGGGTCCATTGATCGTTTGGATTGTCAATAGAACGTCCTGATGGGTAAAGTCCAAAGATCTCACGGGCAAACGCTTGCGGGCTGGACATAATAGGCGATTTGGCAAAGTTGCCATACGACAAAACGCCTTCTCCCGGTTTGCGTTTGCCCGGACCTACAGGCTCCCCAGTCAAAATGTTTACCGCGTTCCTCTTACGAAGACGCTGTTTGCGGTAATATTCTGCAAACCGTTCCTGCGTAGTGGACGGTTCTTTCTTCGGGGTCTTGCCTGTTTGCGCCATAAAGTGCCTACCGTTTCTTGGACGGCTGTTCCTTCATCATTTGGGAACGCAGCTGCTGCCCAACGCTGGTGTTGCGTCCAATGTAATCGCCAAGCGCGCCGAGCAATGGTGCTCCAATTGAATATACAGCTCCTCCACGAGGTCGTTTTACCATTCGACCCGGTCTTTCCGTTATGGATGCAGCCTGTCTTGGCGTTGTGCTTCCAGTCGGCATTCGCAAGCGTGGAAAAGTGCCTACGTCATTGGGAGAAGGAACAGCAGGGTTTCTAGTTCCCATATGTTGTTTTATTACATGATAATTAGCAATCCGTTGAAATTTGCGAAAACGTTTATTGTCTTCGGGCGTACCGCGCAAGTCGACCTCAGACAGATCAAAAACCGGTGGTTTGCGACCATCGATACTTGCACCTTTTCGTTCAAATTTCATACGACCATATTGTTGATCCATACGTCGCAACTGACGCAGTTGTTGCAATGTACCGACTGGTTCAATTGGATCCAGTTGTCGTTTAAATCTGTAGGCAGTTTTAAATTCTGCTTGTGCCGCAGATGGTTTCTTCTTAGGTGTCTTGCCTGTCTGTGCCATTGGATATCTACCTATTCCTTGAAGG
>CAZSGJ010000007.1:13526-61665 GCA_964606305.1 uncultured Armatimonadia bacterium | reverse complement strand
ATCACCGATGAACCAGCCAGGGACAGCATACTCGATGCGGTCATGAATGATCGTAGAGTCACCGGTTGATTCAAATGTATGGGTATGCCTCCAATGTGCAAACGGACCAATCGTCTGTACATCAGTAAACGTAAACGGCTCGCGAACATCCACAAATCTGGAAACCCATGGAAACCGCAAGAATATCCCTGCAGGCGACATCCATATCAGCAATGACTTGCC
Source organism: uncultured Armatimonadia bacterium (assembly GCA_964606305.1). Classification (GTDB taxonomy): domain Bacteria; phylum Armatimonadota; class Armatimonadia; order Armatimonadales; family Armatimonadaceae; genus CAIRTT01. The sequence goes on along the minus strand of CAZSGJ010000007.1, from coordinate 61,443 downwards.
TTCAACAACAGAAAAGCCCTTGTCACCTACAGAAACTTTCATTTCCGGAGGCGACAAGGTCTCGAGGGCCGCGGGTTTACTGTGAAAGTCCCATACGCTCTGAAGAGATCCGGAGACGCACGTGGATGTTGCGAAGACTCTTCGTTTCCCAGCCATCCACCAGAGAGGCGATTTAGTCAATGGCTACACCGCGCCAAAGCCATCGGAGTGACTCAGGCAGTAAGGATTTTCCATGACTATCGGAGTGAAAGCCCTGCCCCATGACGAATTTGTAGTCATAGCCACTGTAAGCAAGTGCTTTATCCATCTGCATGTTGGCCAGAGGCCAGTTCCCAAATGGATTATCAAGGTCATTGATACCATCCTGCAGATAGACGCGAATGTTCTTTGGGTTGCTCTTTGACTTTCGAATTAATGTCGGATAGTTGTGCCCGCCGCCAATGCCGGTAGCCCCTCCCTGAAGATTTACGTAGCTACCGATCCAGGAAAGCACTTTGTGAAATTGGTCAGGACGTTCCCATGCAACAGTAAATGCACAAATCGCACCGCTCGAAAGACCTGCGATGGCGCGGTTTTGTGCACCATCCCGAAATGGCCATTTCGCAGAAACCGCTGGAAGGACATCCTTCATCAAAAATTCGGAATACTTTGGTGAAAGCGTGTCGTATTCCACAGAGCGATTTGAACGGCCATCAGCATACGTACCCGGAGTGATAAAAACGCCAATAATCTGCGGGATTTCCTTGGACGCAATCATGTTGTCGAAGACCGGTTGCATGTAGTTCTTGGCCCACTGACCGTCTTGAAACACCATCAGGCATGCCGGCTTACTCTTCGAATAGCCATTTGGTACATAAACCCAGATATCCCGATCTGTTCCCGGGTACACGGTGCTGGTGATCTTGGGCAGCTGAACCATTTCCCCCTTAGGGACACCGACCTGAGGGCGACATTTTTCTGGCAGGAAGTGATATTCGAAGTCACCGCTACCCACTTGACTGTTTCCATTGGTTACCGACCAGCGAAACCCCGTTCCGCTGTTAAACTGCTCTGCGAAAGCAACCCACCCGGATTGACCGATGACTACTGGATTGTTCGGTTTCACATCGGGATGTGCAAATCGAAGCGCAATCTCATCCGTAGGGGATGCACGTACATACCAAATAGCGCGGCTGCCATTGGTACGCAGTACCACGCGTGTATCCCCGGCAACAGTGCCAAGTGCACCGAGGGCTCTGGCTTCCTTTTGAATTCCACCAGCGGCGATTGCAAGGTAGGCTTCATCAAAGGATGACTGAACAACCGGTGCAACCAAGGCAGGCAGGACAGGGACTAAAAAGTGCATTTACTTACCTCCAACAACCAATGTGACCAGATAGTAGTAACAAACAGGTGCAGTAAAGAGAAGCGAATCAAACCGGTCCAGAACGCCACCATGCCCCGGCATGATTCCGCCAAAGTCCTTAATACCGACATCTCTTTTCATTGCGGATTCACAAAGATCCCCAATCTGACCCAAAACGCCACAGAGAATACCGAGAATAATGCAATGAATGACTGGGATGTTTATCCAGCTTCCCCAAGCCAGTCCCATCAGGACGGCAAAAACGATTCCGCCAAGCGCTCCCTCAATGGTCTTGTTTGGTGACAAGGATGGTGCAAGTTTATGTTGCCCGAACCGACGTCCGATAAAGTACGCCCCAGCATCCGTCGTCCATGTCATTGCCATGATGTAGAGCACCACCCATGCACCGAATGGCGTTGCCGGAAATGGCGTTGGTGCGACAATCCCGGGAAACGACCGTAACTGGATTAGGTATGACATTAACCACCCCGCATAAAACACACCGAGCAGCGTAACTCCGGTGTTAACGAGCGGTTCGGATTCCCGCCGGACGACCTGATGGATAAGCGTCCCGATGAGAAGAACAACCAGTAATGCCGGTAAGAGCTGTTCAAGAACTGAGCGGCTGACGCTCCAGGCTGCAAAGTGGCTGACAAATACAGCAATGTACGCAAGAATCGAGCTCGGTCGGAAATGTCGCATCCGCATCGCACGAAAGAATTCACCGGCACCAATGACAGACACTGTTGCGAGCGCTACAACAAACAACACACCAGGTGCGGCAGGGGAGACTTCAAAGAATACCAAGCCTAAAAGGAGGGGGATGCCGACCATCGATGAAAGCAATCGAACCGCAAGGCCTGCCGGCATGGCATCTGCCACCGCACGCGCGCGTTCCTGCGCATCCCGTGCAGCCTCGCGTGCAGTTGTCACGGCTACATCCTGTGCATCCCGTACACGAACACGCGCATCTTCAGCAGCTTCAACCGCTTTTCTACGCGCATCCTCAAGGCGCTGTCTTGCCTGCTGCGTTGCGTCATCTACGTTCATCGACTACGTCTCCGTGTAGAAGTCATGTTCAATGCAATAGAGTCTCGTATTAGCATAGCACGTGGATAAACGTAAGCCCCAGGAATGACATTCCTGTTTGCGATCATCGCGTGAACCTGAAAATAGCACATCACCGAATGAGAACTCTAAGTGAACGGGGCTGTACATCGATTTCAAGAGGTGTCGACCCTCTGACTTCACCATCGATGTTGATTTGTTGCGGAGGTACAGCATTCATCCGAATCGAGCGTGCTTGAATTAGTTTTATCCTAGGATCGTGCACATGGTGGCCCTTCTGAAGAAGCATCAACAACCCTAATCGTTGGATCGGAGGTACATTTTCAACGATCAGGACATCCATACGACCATCATCGACTTCAGCACCAGGTGCGGCCGGTAAGCCAGCCCCATAAACCTGTCCATTAAGGACGCTGACCAAGAGTGCTTTTGGAATATCAATGTCAACATCATCAGCCTTAAGCGTTAGACGAAACGGTTTGTAGACGAGGATCGACTTGAGTATCGCAAGCATGAACGCTGGTTGTCCCCGAAGGAAGCGAATGCCAGAGTTCATCGTTTTCATTACATGCGAATCAAAGCCAATTCCGGCATTATTAACGAAAATGCTTCCCGAAATTGTGCCCACATCAACAAATCGAATCGTCCCGCCCATGATCGCCAGACAAGCCTGTTCTACATCAAGGGGTATACCGAGATTACGTGCGAAGTCATTTCCGGTCCCGACCGGAAGCACACCAAGGTTTGTATCTGTGCCATAGATACCGCGGGCAACATCGCCTACAGTTCCATCACCACCGCACGCAACAATCGTTGGTACCTTACCTGCATATGACTTTGCCAGTTCAGTAGCATGCCCTGCACGGAGCGTCGGTACCCACTCAAATGCATCACCCAAGTGCAACTTCGCCTGCTCGACAAGAATCGCCCCTTGCCCGCGTCCAGCCGTTGGGTTATAGATAACTACGCCGCCTTGAACGACAATGTTTTCAGTGGTCATTTATTTGAAGTATAACCGGGACAAAGCAATAAGGCATCCAACCGCTTGATGGAATCATTGATGGCCAAACAACACTGTAACAACTTACTTGTGCTCCCCTGGGATGAGCCGGGAAAGTGGGTCTTTCAAAATTCCGATGCATCAGCCAACACAGCGGTGTGTTCTACTCCGGAGCTCCACGTTAATCGGTCGATACCACGATTTATCCGATGTACCTTCAAGATTGCCAAAAGCATTCATGGGAACGACTGTCTGGTTACTTGGGAATCATCTGCAGCTGTCGCTACGAGTTTGGCGCTGAAATTGAAGCGTTCCAACAGCCCTTGGGTCGCACTCGGGATTACACCTAAATTTACGAATAGGCTCGTAGGTGCTTGTTTGTATTCGGCTCTGAGACGTGCATCTCTGGTGACATGTTTTAGCCGAGCGGACATTGCAACGCTTGCTTCATCCACAGGTTTACTTGCACGGGATGTTACACCCACTGTTTGGGAATTTGATCATCGTCAGTTGACGGAAAAGTCGATGGATTGGGTCGCGATAGGGGACAGTAACCGTGATGACATCACGTTGGCACGTGCCGCAGAGCTGTCTGGAATTACTGTTGACCGCTTTACAAGGAAGCAAGCTGTTGTGACATCACCAGCTGTCATATGTCATCGAAATGGAACACCAGCAGAGATCGATAATGCATTCCATACATATCGACATCATTTGGCTGTCCTGATGACGCCTACTTATGCATCTGGTTTATCGATTGCAGTGCGTGCAGGATTTGCACGTCAATTGTTGATTGCAAGCAATACGCCACATATGCGTGAGATGGTGACGGATGGCGAGACAGGGCTGCTTGTTGATGTCGGTGACAGTGGCCAGTTGGCAACTACGATTCGTTCTGTTGAACGCGGTGAGGTTGACACAGAAAAACTTTCGCGAGGGCTGCATCAGGTCTGTCTGGAAAGGCATTCGTATACCACGCTGCGGCGGCACATTGAAGAAATGGTGTCGTTATGCTCCTAGAGAGTTTTTCTGACAGGGTGCGCATTGTTGCAGGATTGATGTCCGGGACATCCGTCGATGCAATCGATGTGGCATTGATACGCATTGTTCCCAGTGGCTCCGATATAGATGTTGATGTCATCGCCTATGAGGAGTATCCATGGACATCTGCTGAGCGGGAAGCAATATTGCGAGTTTCAACCACGCACATTTCCGCGCAAGAGCTTGCCATTATTGACCGAATGGTTGGCGAGCGATTTTCCGATGCGCTAGCCAGACTGAACCAAAACATCAATGAGAAAATCGATGCAATAGGTTTTCATGGACAAACGATTGCCCATGTTCCCGTTGCACCCGCAGGCTATGGTCCATCTACATTACAAATAGGAACACCCCATGCATGCGCCAGATTGTTTCGATGTCCGGTCGTGTTTGACTTCCGACGTTCCGATATGTTGGCCGGCGGGCAAGGTGCTCCATTGGTACCGGCTGCTGACAATCTGATGTTTCACCGAGACATACTGTCTGAGCCTATAGCTATCCAGAATATCGGCGGTATTGCAAATGTGACGTATCTTTCTCAAGGCAGGTCGCCAATCGGGTTTGATACCGGTCCTGGCAACATGGTGCTGGACCAGATCATGAAATTGCGTACGGGGCGTCCATTTGATCTTGGAGGTGAGGTTGCGTCAAGTGGGGAAGTTGTCGCTGACTTCTTAAGGTCCTTGCAAACGTGGCATATTCCGAAGCCGCCTCCGATCAGCTATGGCAGAGAGCACTTCGGCCCAAATTTTGTTAACCGGCTCCTTACCGAATGGGGCAGCCTGCCAACTGCTGACATCATGGCAACCGTGTCGGAATGGACGGCAGGAACAATTTCTCAGGCTTTCGAGTTCCTTCCAAGCATTCCGAAACGCGTTTTCTCCGCAGGAGGCGGAGCGAAGAATCTGGACCTTATCCGTCGACTTGAGAGGCAATTAGGGCAGACAATACTGCCGATTGATCGTTTAGGAATATCCAGCGATGCGCGAGAGGCGGCGGCATTTGCTGTTTTAGCAGATGCGAGGCTAAGAGGAGTTGTTTTTGACTTACGTGATGTGACCGGCAGCCAAGTCCCACAGGGACTTGGCGCCATCGCATTACCGTAGCTACCTTACGGCAGCTTCAACCCGCTTCAAAGTCGCGAGCAATTCAGGTAATGCTGCGAGATCGAGTATGGTAGCCGCGTCAGACATCGCATTCTTGGGGTCCGGATGCACCTCGAGAAACAGGGCATCAATACCAACAGCCACGGCTGCTTTCGCCAAGTGAGGTACGTACTCCCTTGTTCCACCTGTTGCATGTCCTTGTGCCGCTGGTTGCTGGACAGCGTGTGTGGCATCAAATACCACTGGGACTTTGCCAGTCGCGGCCATGATAGGAAGGGAACGAAAGTCAACAACAAGATTGTGATAACCGAAGCTGACGCCACGTTCTGTCACCAAAATACGATTGTTTCCTGTTGACTCGACCTTTCTTACTGCCTGTGCAATATCTTCTGGAGCCATGAACTGCCCCTTCTTTATGTTGACTACCTTTCCGGTTTCTCCTGCAGCAATCAACAGGTCCGTTTGCCTGCATAAAAATGCTGGAATCTGGATGACATCGACAACCTCACCGGCTGCGGCACATTGATCCGCCTGATGGACATCCGTTACCACTGGCACACCAAATTCTGACTTAATGGCAGAAAGAACATCGAGTCCCGCTTGCATGCCGTCTCCGCGGAACGACTGGACCGACGTCCGATTGGCCTTGTCAAAAGAAGCCTTGAAAACATAGGGGATACTCAGCTCGGAAGTTATCCTCTTAACCTCTTTACAAATGGTTCGGCAAAGTTCGAGATTTTCAATGACACATGGCCCCGCCATTAGTGCAAATGGTAAGCCATCGCCAATCTGAACATCATCTGTAACCGCCACACGGCGGGTTATCACTTTGGACATTGTTTACTCCTTTTCAAACAACGCACGAACACGAGCGAGGTCATCCGCTGTGTCCACTGACTCCGGAACATGGTCAGTTTCTACGACACGGATTCGATATCCATGTTCCAAGGCGCGCAGCTGCTCGAGCGACTCCGTCTGTTCAAGAGGAGTCCGTGCGAGTTTCGGAAACGCAGAGAGAAAATCACGTCTATAGGCGTATAAGCCTACATGCTGGAGTGGAGCAACTATGCCTGTCGCACGGGGATACGGTATGCCCGCTCGTGAGAAATAGAGTGCGTCTCCGTTTTGCCTGACCACGACCTTTACTGTGTTAGGGTCATCAAAGCGATCATCAGGTAATCTACAAGCCAGCGTCGACATCGCCAGGTCAGCATCGTCCAGAAGCGGCGTGATGACACTGTTGATGGCTTCTGCTGAAATGCGTGGCTCGTCTCCCTGAACATTGACGATGATTTCAACGGACTCAGGCAGTGAGACGATTGCTTCTGCCAAGCGGTCCGTTCCTGTTTGATGTAAATGGCTGGTCATAATCGTTGGTGCATTGAAGCTTGCTGCGGATTCTGCGATTTCACGATCCGGCGTAACGATAAAGACTCCGTCGGCCGAACTCGCCAGTGACTTCTCGTACACCCACTGCACCATTGGCTTTCCAGCGATATCCACCAATGGCTTGTTAGGAAGGCGGGTGGCTGCAAGTCTCGCGGGTATCATTACCACAACGTTCATGAACTATGCTCCTGCATTTTCTTGACGATGTTTGTTGTTGACTTGCCATCGACCAACTGAAGAATGACTACATCTCCTCCGTAGGCGCGAACCACGTTGGTCTCTGGAAGAGCATCTGGAGTAGCATAATCTCCGCCTTTCGTATGAATGTCCGGCTTGAGGACAGTCAGAAGTGGAATTGGCGTGTCATCGGCGAAGACTGTTACCCCATCAACGCACGCAAGCGATGCAATTAACTCTGCACGGTCGTTTTCGGGATTTATTGGTCTTGTCGGTCCCTTTAAGCGGCGGACGGACGCATCGGCATTGATACCGACAACAAGACGGTCTCCGAGTGTTTTGGCCTCTCGGAGGTAACGCGTGTGCCCAACATGAAGGATGTCAAAAACCCCATTCGTGAAAACGACACGCTCTCCGGAGGCTTGCCAGGCGCGAACTTGCTCTGCCATAGCATCCCAGCTCATTATCTCAGGAACGTTCATCCCGATTTGATCCGCCTTTCCAATGCATCCACAACACTCTCTACCGACATTTGGGTCATACAAGCGATATCACCACGTTTACAGGAGCGCCCCTGACACGGAACGCACGACAACGATCGATTGATTACGACGAGGTCAAGTGGATTGTTTGATGGCCCGGTCCGGTCAGGGTCAGCAGCGCCACTCAAACACACAATACGTGCGCCGACGGCGGACGCAATGTGGAGTGGTCCAGTGTCACCTGTAACAACAGCCGGAGCACGTTGCATCACTGCTCCGAGTTCCTGAAGGGACAGCTTGCCAACCAATGATTTTGTCGGGTTTACAAGGTTTCGAATAATCGCTTCTTCCAGCCATGAATCCCCGGGACCTCCAATAAGGACGGGAGTGTAGCCCGGCATGTGAAGGTAAATCCATTCAATAAGCTGTGCGATTTTCTCTGGTGGCCAGCGATTAATATCGCGTGTGCCGGCAGGATTGATTAGGATTGACGATGCTACATCAATGGACAGTTGGTTTAACTTTTGTTCAGCGGAGGCATGTGCATCCTGTGCGACTATGAATTCCATCCCGCGGTCTACTCCAGCCGGAATACCGTCTGGAAGGACATTCAAAAAATCATCGATAGCATGCCGCACCTTGCCTGTCTCGGACTGAATACGTCGGTCCTTTTTGAATGTCAGAGTACGGCTTGGCGCTAACCCAAGGCCAAAAGCTATGGACTTTAGCGATGGCTGAAGATTGACAAAAAGGTCGACTCTTCCAAGGTGCTTCCTTAGTACTGTCGCCTTTGCAAAGCTGGCTACTACGGATGATCGTGTGGCCTTGTCAAGACCAATAACGGATCCTACCAACGTTGAATGTGCAAGGATCGCCACGTTACCGGTTTCGGTTACAAATGTAATCGTCGCACCTCGGTGGCGTCGCTTAAGAACGCGAACCAATGGAGTCGCCAGCAAAATGTCGCCCAGACCACCATAACGGAGTATGACGATGTTCATGCGAGCTGTTCCTGTACAACGGCAGCAACCATATCTGGAGAAAGTTTTCCCATATCAGCATCTGGTGCCTGAAGCGCGCGATGGGGTGGGTAGTTACGCCCCCACTTATGAATAGGTGTGGGGCCGAAGAGAGTGATCGTAGGTGTCCCCACGGCCGCAGCAACATGGCTTACACCTGTGTCGGCAGAGATTACCAAGTCGAACGCATTAAGTGTTGCCATCAGGGAACGCAGCGACGTTTTACCCACAAGCGACGTTGCAGGTCTTTCACCAAGAAGATCATTGACAGACTCAACGGCAGATTGCTCCTCCGGTCCTCCTACTAGGTAAACATCGGCCCCAATCGTTCGAATACTCTGGATTAGTGACTTCCACGCGATATCTGGATATTGTTTGTATCCGTGAGATGCTCCGGGTTGAATTGCAACCCGCTTCGTCCCTGATTTCCGTTCAGCCACCACAGATTGATCCGTATCAGCAAGATACAGACGCGGCGTTTGGCCAGAGGTTGCCTGATCAGTCCCAGCCAATGCGAGAATCGTGTCGACTTCCGTGGCGGTCTGACTATACGGAATGCGCTGGTGTAGGAGAAATCCACGACCTTCCGTTGGGAAGCCGATGATCACCCTTGCACCGGTTAGCCGCGCAAAAATAGCAGATCGGAATGAACGATCAGCAAGATAGCAGTGTTCTGGTGGATTCTTTGCCCGAAGCTCAGCGGCCATCCCTAAATACTCTTTCCAGAGAAGACGGCTGGCAGCACCGGAGCGCTTACTGGCATCTCTGGAAATCGTGAGTAATCTTCCAATATCCGGATGGTTTTGAAGTAGCACGGCGGGTCCGCTTCCGGTTACCAGTACAGGTAGGGGAGCCTGTGCTTGTCTGGAGACAGCTGCCAAATGTTGGACAAGTGGCAACGCCACCATGGTGTCACCAAGAAAACGATGCTTCGCAACGACAAGGTTTGCTCTAATCACCAGAACTCACCCGACTAACCTTGTTGACAGCAGCAATGATGTCATCCGTAGGGATACGGTCGACAACTCTCTCCTCAGGTGAAACATCTCTGAAATTGCGCTGCTCTGGCACACCGCCAACATCCAAAACGATATGCGGGGCAGTACCCCAGTTGTTTCCCGTCCGCACTGGATCAGTGACTCCAAAGAGTCCAACACTTGGCGTACCGACTGCAACGGCTAAATGAAGCGCCCCGGTATCACTCGAGACAACAACGGACGATTGTGAGAGAACTCCGGCAAGCTCTACAAACGATGTTTTTCCGGCTAGATTGATAACAGGATGACCTGATAGCTTGTCGATTTTGTCAGCCACATCCTGTTCCTGAGGACCACCAATCAGAACGGGTGTATATCCAATTTCGAACAGCTGCGAAGTAACGACTGCCCAGTGGTCTGGAGTTAGCGTCTTTGATGGCACAGAAGCCCCAACGACCAGTGCTGCCATATGTCCTTTAGCAACATTACTAAAACTGGCTACAGGCCGTGACGCCAGATATGCGTCCTGTTGAAACGGTTTTCGATGGACGCCCAAGGCATCGCCTAGGCGCAATATTTTCTCAACCATGTGGACCCGGTCGGTGGCGACTACGCTGGAATCAGTCATGAAGATATTGTTAGCTTCGCGTCGCCAGTTGTACCCAATACGGCGCGGAGCGTTCGACAGACGCGACACCAAACCAGAGATAAACAAACCCTGTGCATCCAGAACGACATCGTAGTTTGCCTTGCGGAGTTCGGTGCCTAGCCCTAGACACGGTTGTAGTTTCTTCGACTCCAGGATGTGCAAATTATCGATGTATGGATGCCCGTCAAGGAGTGGAGCAAACGACTTCTGTACAGCCCAACCGATGGTAGCAGCCGGAAATGCTGCTCTAATTCCATGCAGCAATGGAAGAGTCTGAACCACATCTCCAAATGAGCTTAATTTCACTATCAGAATACGGTTTGGACTGGACACGGGCTTCAGTATACAAGTTTGCCATCACGAGCATCTACAGCCGTAGAGAACAAGGGTGCGGCTGTGTATACTTATCGTATGTCCGACTTCGTTTACATCAATGGCGACTTCGTCCCTACAGAGCAAGCAACGGTTCCCGTTTATGACCATGGTCACTTGTACGGTGATGGCGTATTCGAAGGAGTTCGGGTCTACAACGGCAAAATTTTCCGACTGATAGAACATACAAAGCGTTTGCTCTTTTCGGCGCACGCTCTTGGATTCAATCTAAGTAACCTAACCGAGGACTTAGTCAATAATGCAATCGTAGAGACGTGTAGACGAAACAACCATGTTAACGGCTATATCCGCGTCAATCTAACCAGGGGCACGGGTCTTGGACTGGATCCAAAGCACATCGATGCAACTCCGCGGCTTGTGATCGCCACACGTCAGTTGGCACTCTACCCTGAAGAGATGTACCAGAACGGTCTAACGATGATTACCTGTGCGACTCGGGTTCCAAGTCCGGATGCCATTGACCCGCGTATCAAATGTACAGGTAAGTACATCAATAACATCATGGCCAAAATGGAAGCCAATCGTGTGGGTGCCGGTGAGGGCATTATGCTGAATCAGCAAGGCTACGTCGCCGAAGCCACCGGAGACAATGTATTTGTTGTGCGGGATGGTGCAATCTTCACTCCGCCTCCGAGCAGCGGATGCTTGAAGGGCATTACTCGTCAGGCGGCGATGGACCTTGCAACAGACCTCGGTATCATCGTCCGAGAGGAATCATTGTCTGTTTACGATATTTACACAGCGGATGAATGTTTCCTGACAGGTACAGCAGCTGAAGTTATTCCAGCTGTCGTCCTTGATGAGCGCAATATTGGTACTGGCAAACCAGGACCAGTTACGAACAGTGTAATTGATGCGTTCCGGGCACATGTCAAAGTATCCGGACTTGTGATCGAGTAGCGGTGGCAACGGAAGCGTTTACGAACGCGGTACTTGTGCTTCACGGGGGCGCTGGCATCATCACCCGGGACCAACTGGGTGACCGTGAATCGTCGTTTCGAGACGTACTGATCAGCGCGCTACGTGCTGGTTACACTGCTTGGGGTGCCGGATTGTCATCCATAGACATCGTCACCGCGGCTGTGACCATCCTGGAAGACTCGCCGCTTTATAACGCGGGACGAGGCAGCGTTCTGACGCACACTGGCGCGGTAGAGATGGATGCTGCAGTAATGCGCGGGCATGACTTGGCTGCTGGAGCAGTAACACAATTGACAACCGCACGCAACCCTGTTCTGGTCGCAAGGCACGTGATGGAAAATAGTCCCTTCGTGATGTTGGCAGGTGGTGGCGCCGACCAGTATGTTGCGGATAACGCGTTACCGGTAGAAGAGCAATCCTACTTTGTAACAGAAGCCAGGCAGGCACAATTGGACCAACAGCGAGCATCAGGTACGGTTTCATTATCCGAAGATAATAAATTCGGAACCGTTGGTGCGGTTGCTGTGGATCAACGAGGGGATGTCGCAGCAGCGACAAGTACTGGCGGTATGACCAATAAGCATTACGGACGCGTTGGCGATTCCCCGGTTATTGGTGCTGGCACGTTCGCCGATAATCGCACATGTGCCATCAGCGCTACGGGACACGGTGAATACTTTATACGTGCGACCTGCGGGGCGTCTGTTGCTGCGAGACTCCGATGGGCGGGTGAATCGCTAAGTGATGCTGCTGAGGCGGTCATCTGTGGAGAACTCCATGATCTCGGTGGAAGTGGCGGCATCATTGCTGTCGCACCTGATGGGACTGCAGTAGCGACAATTAACTGTTCGGGAATGTATAGGGGTCTGGTGACGCAATCGGGGGATGCATATGTCGCCGTTTATGAAGCCCACTCAGGTAGCTGGGTTAGCATTGTATGACAACCGGCTTTACGCTTATTGAGCTGCTCGTTGTCGTTGCAATCATCGCAATTCTTGCAGCGATCTTGTTCCCCGTTTTTGCAACGGCACGCGAGAGTGCGCGATCAACTGCATGTTTATCAAATATGCGTCAGATTGGTTTGGCTCTCGGCATGTATGTTAACGACTACGACGAATGCTTTCCAGACCGCCGGGATCTAAAAATTCCTACTGCCATCAGACCGTGGGCCCCGTCGTGGCCACCATCAGATCCACGCTGCGGATGGGCCGCGGTCGTACTCAATCCATACATCAAGTCAAGCGGTTTGTTCACGTGTCCATCTGGCATCGGAAAGTTTTCGGGGCGACAACAAGTCCTTGAAAGTACGCCCTTTGGAACCACGACGTACTGGATGTGGCGTTTTGACAGACCGGATAATCCCATTCCGCCAGACAATCTGTGGGGCAAGACACTGGCTGGGGGACTGGCAGACTTGGTCACGGCTGGTTATCCGGATTCAGATGCAGCGATAGAATTACTCGTTGATCCATATTTCCCCAAGACGATTCCATCAGTAAGAAGTGACATGAAGGGACTGACTCCACATCGAGGCGGACGCAACCGTCTGTTTATGGATTTACATGCTAAGTGGATGCGGGATAGCAGGACTGACTAGCTATGAGTATGCGGATAAAGCTTGCATCGGTACGCGTCTACGACCGGCTCAAGGAACGCCCTGGGGCATCGTCCCGCGAATCCGGCGCACGCGATAGAGAATTGCTCAAGGATATTGAACAACGTCTACGTGAATTAATCACCGATGGAAGACTAAATGCTAACTGGGACCAAAACGGTCAAGTCTATGTTTTCATGTCAGACATCGATGGCCTGTTACGTGCCGGGCATTTGGATGAGCTGATTTATCGCCTGTAGTTCTGGATTCAATAGAGTGACTGAGCTTCTCGCACATTTTTACACTTTCGATAGTTATGCCCTCGACCTCATTGGTATCAACTGAACCAAAATCGAGACAATCTCCGATACTAAGAGTACGACGCATGCGATTGGTAATGCCGGGAAATGACTGTTCCGTGCAATCCATAGGCAACCGATTAGACTTACAACACTCACAACCATTCCCGCAGATACAAGTACACTTTGTTTTTTGTAGGCAAGTATTCCCCGATGTGCTGACAATAGTGATGTACTGAGAGGCAGACCAATGCACCATGGCAGAGCACTTTCGAGTGCGGTTCGGATCTCAGCATTTCGACCATCAAGATTGAGGATTTTCTCAATAGAATTCATTAATGCAGGCACAATGCATATCAACAGTACCGTTGCTGAGGTTAGTAAGCCTATCAGAAGTGCGAACATCCAAACCCCACGTTCGGTGGACTGTTTATGCTTCAGTCGCCCAACGGCCAGCTCCTGTACACTGATTCCCCATCCCCGGAGCTCCAAGACAATGCCAAACAACACTGGCCAAACAGCAAGACTGACATAGCTGTCAGGACGACCTGCCAGAAATTGACTGACCACGGGCTGGACAATGAGTCCCATCAGTGATGTGGCAGCAAGCGGAGTATGAAACCGAACGAGTTTCCACATCAGTTCCTTTGCGTCACTGTGGCATTTCGTTTTCGTCACAGCGGTTACCGATGGTATGGATACAACTGTTACATAAACACTTTCCAGCAGAACTCCGACCATGATTGCGGTCGCAGCGATTGCAGCTCCGCCGATATTTGTCAGTTTTGCAAGAGCAACCGTGGTAACAAAAATGGATGCCAAACGTAACACGGTTCCATGCACAAGGCGTTGTGCTTGTCCCTGATGTATCAGGATTCCCTGAAGGAAGCGTCTCCATCCGATTGCAGCGGACCAGAGTAGCATGATCCGCAGGGGCACTCTGGAAGCTTCAACGGTTTCCATTGGAAAGCCAAGCCAATCGTGTGCAACGATATCTAGCAGGGGAGTCCATCCAACCAAGAATGTCAAGATTGTGCAATACCAACAGAGAACTATCGTCAGTTTGCGCGTAACAGCATATGTTTCTGCCGAATGGACGAACGCAAGGCTGGATGCAAGGAGCATGATGACAGGACTCTCAATACAGAGTGAGAGCTGCATCGTAAGTCCCCACGCGCGAAGCTGACGTGCCGCGTCTGGCAAGCCGGCTATTGTGGATGAGAACAAAGGCGCTTCCAGAACCATTAGCTGGAAAGCAAGTGCAAGTGGCAGATATGCACGAAAAATCCGCCGAAACGCTGTGTAACGCGCGGCGGATTTAGAATGAGGAGATTGTGCCGACGTCAGCCTGAAACCTTGACCAATGCAGGGCGAAGGACACGACCACCGATTGTATAACCAGGTTGCAGGACCTCAACCACCGTATCCGCTGGAACATCTGTATCATCAACACGCATTACGGCATTGTGCATGTTTGGATCGAACGCAGCGCCTTCCGCCTCGATTTGCTCAACACCATTTTTTTCCAGAACCGATGTAAGCTGTCGATGTATTCCAGTTATCCCATCACGTAATTTGTCGATATCAGTGGATGCATTCATTGAATCAACAGCCCGGCCAAAATTGTCTACGATTGGGAGCAGGCTTTCCATGACACCCGACAGCAAAAAACTCTTCAGACTTTCGCGTTCCTCGTCAGTTCGACGACGATAGTTCTGAAATTCAGCCAGCGCACGTAGCCGCGCTTCATTCGCTGCCGCCAACTGTTCTTCCAGCTCAGCTACAACATCTGGTGCGGAAGTTTCATCGACAACCGAAGTAATCTCTTCCTGAGCAGATGCGTCATCAGACGTAGACATTGTGTGATACCTCTCAAATGGGATATTAATTGACGTCTTCAGAATACCCCGAACCTTAGGAAAAGGTCAGTCGCTGCAGTACCTTACCGACTGTCTTTGCAACATGTTTTACCGATGCAATGACCTCAGGATAGCGCATTCGTGTAGGACCAATGACACCGATTGTTCCCTGTTGCGTTTCTCCAACGGAGTATGTCGCTGTCACCATCGAATAGCTTCCTAAGTCGTTGGATCCCAGCTCTGCACCAATCCGTACACTTGATTCCAGAGATGCTGGTCCGGCAAGCAGCTCCAGTAGGGCAGCGCGCTCCTGCATCAATGTCAGGAAGTGACCAAAGCGCTCTACATCGCGAAACTCTGGATGCTGCAGGGCAGCTTCAGACCGTCGGACCACAACCGGACTACCTGAACACATCTCCCGCGCCGCCGTTCGGACATCATTGGATATCAGATTCCACACGGATACCAGTGCTGCAAGTTCCCGCGGGATCGCGGGTAAACCATTATCACGAAGCGTTGTGAGCGCAAGGCCGGCAGCCGCTTCATTAAGAGCGTCAGCCAACATCCATGATTCATTTGCATTGAGTGAAAAGCCCGTCAGGATACGATTTTCAGAGCGTCCATTAGAATAAAGAATCACCAACAGCGTTTGGGTTGACGTCACAGGTGAAAGAAAAATCCGATGCATGCTAATGACACCCGTTGCCGGGGGCGTCGCAAGCGACGGCAGGCCAGTGATATCGGCAAGTGCCTGACACGATGCATCAAGGACTGCTTCGACATGGTGATCATTTCCGCGAATGCGATTATCGACTTGATCAATCGCGGTCACTGGCACACTGACATCTCGCATAAGCTGGTTGACGTAATATCGGTATCCCACATTTGATGGAACACGACCAGCGCTGGTGTGTGGCTGAACGAGAAGTCCACGTTCCGCGAGCAATGCCATTTCAGATCTTAGCGTCGCAGAGCGAATACCGAGTGGATGTCTCTCAAGGAGCGCAGCGGAGCCTACCGGCTCGGCAGTTTCGACGTAATCATGCACGACAGCTTCCAGAATCCGCTGCTGACGGTCGTCCAACGATACGTGAGAATTTGACTGAGACATAGCCTGCTCTCTATAATAACGATATCGACCTGATGCGTCAATCCGTCCAATTGACATCGGTTACCACCAGACAGTAGAATAGTCACACTGCAAGGGTGGCAACACCGCTTGCTTCGCGAAAAGGAAGGTAACTACAGCCCATGCCTCGTATCCTCGTCACGGATGACGAACCGAATATTGTCCGTCTGATCCAAGTCAACTTGGAGCGACAAGGTTTCCAGGTGGAGACTGCGAATAACGGAGCACAAGCTCTCGAGAAGATTCGGGCAAACCGGCCAGACTTGTTGGTATCCGACGTGATGATGCCCGAGATGGACGGCTTTGAGTTGCTTTCGAACATTCGCCGGGACCCAGTGCTGGAGAATCTTCCCGTCATCATGTTGACCGCGAAGGCACAAGACCGGGATGTTCTCGAAGGTTACACACGTGGTGCCGATATGTATCTCACCAAACCATTCAACCCGATCGAGCTTGTAACGTTTGCTAAGCGGTTGCTGCAGTCAGGCAGCGATGATGGTCGTACAGTTATCTAAGGGATAACAGACAGTTACTTACTAACGCCCCGTGCTTCGCGCGGGGCGTTTTTGTTACAGGGCAACATCGTCGAAATCGATTCCGTTTGACCATTGGTTGACCACTCAATCATTCCACATTCATCCGTTCGAATCACGGCGGTGCCCGCTCGTCGAAACCGTCTCAACACATCACCCGATGGATGGCCATATCTGTTTCGGCTACCGCATGAAATCAAAGCAGTTTGCGGTCGGGTCCATCGAACAAAGGGTTCTATACTGGACGAGTCAGATCCATGATGTGCAACTTTCAGCAGCGATAGTCGACCAATTTTCTGGCGTGATGTTCTGAGCAATCGCTGTTCAGCTTCGGATTCGATATCCCCGGTCAACAAAACGGATTTTGTCCCGAACTTGAGCAACAGAACAATGCTATTTTCATTTTCTGGGCTGCGCGTTCCGGCAATTGGTATAGCGGGAGGACTCAGCACAAACACTTCGACATCACCGACGCGTGTCGCTTTCCCGGCTATTAGTTGTTCAACAGGCGTTCCCCTTTGTTTGAAAATGCTACGTACACGCTGTTCCGTATTGCTACCTGGAAATCCATTCCAGTAGACACGCCCAACAGGGATATGGCGCGCAACTGCGACCATTCCCTGAACGTGATCTTCATCAGGATGCGTCATAACAACAACGTCAAGTGACTGTATAGCTTTTGCACGAAGAACAGGCAGTACATTTCTGTGTCCCTGATCACTTCCAACTTCCGTATCTCCCGCTGGAGTGCCACCAGCATCGACAAGCCACACTTTGCCGTTTGGAAATGTAAGCAATATGGCATCCCCCTGACCGACATCAATGCAAGTAACGATGAAATTATCCGTACCGCGGCTGCTACAACCAAGCGTGTTCATTAATGCAAGACATATGAGTAATTTTCGAAACATGTCTACATAACGCACGGTTCGTCGCCCAATTAACAGATTGCATGGAATAACAGCCTAATCAGCTCAGCCTTGCTAGATGTGTCTAGTGCCCAATCGCTGTCTGAAGTTACAGCTACGGCTGAGGCTTCGTTGGTGACCATGGAACATGGTAGCTCGGTTCGGAAACTGCCAATCCTTTGCTCACATCCTTGCCAAATCGAATAAGAACGCTAGTGAGCACTATATTCATGACGATCACCAAATGTGGACTTAAAACGCCTGTTGCCACATCAGCAAATGGAAGCTCAGCAAGGACATTCGCAACTAAGATCAACCCGGTAAGTATGCCGTGCAGAAGCGTCCAAAGAACAAGTCCCAGGGCAGGAACTCCACCAATCAACACGGCCAGTGAACCGACAAGCAGTGCCCACTCACTGAGCAATCCGACAGGGAGATTAGCAATAGGAGAGATCAAACTCAAATGTTGCATGTGATACGCAACCGTTGGTGCGGTGATGACCGTGACGAGAAATGACACAAACATTCCTTGCGTAAGGGTAAGCAAGACTTTGGTGGATAACGACGATGTTTGTCGTATTCGCACAGAAATTACATTTGCAAACGGGGCAGCGACGAGTAATCCGGCAACAGCCATAAATGATAATTGTGCACCAGCATCCATGACTACGAATGGATCTCTTATCATCGCCGTGCATGCACATAGAAAAAGCAGGTGCCATGGCTCAGCAGGTCGCATAAGAATACGTGCGCCAATTCGGGCTACCAGTGATGTGACAGCCCTGATAGGTGCCGGACCGCCACCACAGGCATACCCAATCAAAAGCGATAAGCCGATTCCAGTGGCTGCCGTCGCCGGTCTTCCGGTCCAGAAAAACAGTGCCGAAACCGACGCCACCAAAACCGAGATGTGCATACCACTCGTCGATAAAACATGGACCGTTCCCGTCTTTCCGAATGCTTCCTGTAGCTCATAGGGCAGATCATCGGTGATTGACAGCAATATTCCGCTTGCAAGCGGTGCAGTATCAGACGGCAGACCCGACTTACATCGTTGATCAATCAGCATCCTTACACTTGAAACAAATTTCCCGATGTAATTGTGACTGGTGTTGAAGACCTCAACCTTTGCGTCAGGCTTTGAAATGGCACGAACGTGATGAACACGGCACCATGTCTGGTAATCGAACTCGCCAATGTTTCTTGGTGGCTCAGGAAGAGCGAAGTCAGAGGAAACGCGAACACGGTCCAGATAACTGAATGTCAATCCCGGTTTAGTTCGGATGACGTACTTGCCGCTTGATGTACAAACCGTGAATCGAACGGATGATGTACCGGTGCGGATGGGGGAGCAGATATCTCCGGTTATTTCGGTCGGTATGGTTGCCTGTGGAACGACCCGTACAAGCGGGTGAACAACTACCATCAAACACCCAAGAGCCGCGGCGATTGTATTGCCAATTCTTGTGAAAGTTCCTGCAGGCGTTATTGTCGCTGACAGCAGCACAGCCATCAGAATAACTACGAGAAGTACTAGCGTACTAGCCTGTGACGCAACGGCAAATGCAGAGACAAGCATCCCCAGAGTAAACCCGAACAAGGGTCGCATTTTAGCTAGAAGTCATTGCGGCACCGAGCGCAGCGTGTGGGATCATCCGGTCCATGCGGGGCGATTAAGTCACCGCACGTCCGACATGGTATCCACCCGGAGCGCAATCGTGCCTTGTTTCGTTCAGCTGCGATGTCCGCCAACATTGCAATCCGTTCCACGACACTGATATCAGCAGATTTAGGCGAAAATCCTGTCGCATCACGCCATGGCTGATTGTAATCCGGAGATGGTCCCGGCTCCGACCAAGGTTGATTGACAAATCGGATATCGCTCACTGTCTTTTTAGAGGAGCCTGTGAGGTATCGGTTCACCTTTAGCAACAGGTCCTGCTTTTGCAAGCTGAGCTCCGTGGCCCATGCTGAGCTCTTTACGGCCACCGTCAGGACTCCGTTAGTCACATGGAGTGCTTTTGTTGCATTGCTGATGACCGGTGATACCACAGCCTTCCACGCGAACGGGGCCATATGTTCACGGAGAAGATCTGCCTGACCGGGACGCACCAACGCACGAAAAACCGTACGGGATACCCCGACGGGTCCCGTGTTGACCTTCCGTCCTACGCTTCCGGCCATGCCGCCCGATCCAGCACAAACCATAGTTTTCCGTTAGGTCTTACACCCGAAAGAGGAAATGATTCGCGGTCAATGACACCTGCCCGAATGGCTTCAATCCATTGTCTCTTCTTTACCCCCGTAGCGATAACGATGACATTTTCACCCAGATTTATACACCGATAGGTAAGTGACAACCGCCTTACTGGCGGGGGTAATGTACCGTAGTCGGCTACGCAGACCAGATTTTCATCGGACAGCGATGCCTTGCCGGGAAACAACGATGCTGTATGTCCGTCCTCGCCAAGCCCAAGCATCACACAATCTAAAACCGGTGTCTCACCGATGGTTTCGGTTAGTGACCGTTGATAATCTGCTGCAACTGAAGACTCAGGAAGCTCCATGTTTGGTAGCACCAGATTAGCTCTCCTAACATCGGGCCACAGACGGAGCATCGTTCCGGCGTTAGAGTCAGCGCTTGTGGTTGGAACCAAACGTTCATCAGACATAAAAACATGTACTGCGTCCAACCGGGGAAATGTTTCCATTTGCCAGAGTTTGAAAATGGCCTGTGGCGTGGAGCCACCGCTAACCGCGAGGGATGCCGATCCTTTTGCGACGATTGCCGATAAGCAAAGCCTTTGGATTAAATCTGAAGCCGTACGTGCAACATCATCAGGAGTCTCACAAATCACAAACTCAGTGGTCATACCACGTATCCTACCCCGGGTTGACCGTTGTAACCGGCGCACACTATAATCATCTTGACTACCTAAATGCCAGTAACCAAACAAGCCCCACGTCGTTCCTCAACGACATCCGCACAACGTCGTACAACCACCAAAAAGCCTAGAGCAAACACACGTTTGAAACTGGATATATTCGGTTTGATTCTGATTGCGCTGGGCCTGGGTATCAGTGCAACCATGTTGGTGCCATCTACCACGCAAGTCGGCAACTACATTGGATCTACTGCTGTATTTGGTATCCGATACGTCTTTGGCATCGCGGGCTTTTTGGTCGGTCCGACGATTCTTGGCTCTGGTGTATGGATTTGTCTGGGCAAACAAGTTAACTACATCAGAATAGCTAAATCAACGATTGCAATCCTCCTTATTCTCACCGGCATACACCTGTTCTTTGCTCCGCCTGAACGCCAAATTAGCGACTTGATTTCCACGAGTGTCCTTCAACGCTTTGGGGGGTTTATCGGTGGGCAGATAAGTTACTTGATGGTCAGTCTGATTGGTCGCCTGGGCGCACAGATTCTAATCGTCCTGCCAGTCCTTGCCGGCATTTTAGTTCTTGTTGACAAGCCTTTGCCTGAGTTGCTCGAACCAATAGAAGCTTTAGTTTTGCGGATTGCCAAAGAGACATCGAGTAAGGCCGCGATCAAAGCGAGCAATCTAAAGTCCGGGCGCGCAAGTACAGATGCTTCGTCGTCTCGCGCTCAAAACCGCGTGTTTGGAGCGCATGATGATTTTGGTGATGGTGACGATCAAACTGATGTATTACCGACCGATACGAGCAAGGTCGTTCCAAAGCGCAAACAGTTTGTGCGTTCTCCGGTCGTTGTAGATGACCAACCTACGCGTCCGTTCTATGGGGCACCGGCTGATAACAAAAGTCTGTTTGACGTTGACGATGACGGGCCGGTTGAGGAGACCATCGGGGATGACGGAGCTGGAGGAACAGGCTCGGAATCGTCCGTCGAAGAGCTTGTATCAAAAGCTGCATTCCAGATGCCTCCAACCAGCCTCCTTGCACCAGCGGTTCCGCTTGCAAATCCGCAAGCCGGCGCAAGTGAAGCCCGTCGCCAGCGAATTATTCAGTGTCTGGAAGACTTTGGTATTGGTGCTGAGATCGAACGTATCAGCTATGGACCGACTATTACGCGCTACGAAGTCGCATTGGAACGCGGCATTAAGGTTAGTAAGATCGTCTCGCTGGCCGATAACTTGGCGATGGATCTTGCAGCCATAGATGTTCGCGTTGAGGCACCTATTCCAGGTCGCAGTGCCATCGGTATTGAGGTTCCGACTGACACACCGACTCCAGTAATGCTCCGTGAATGCCTTGAATCCCCAGAGTTTAAAAACGCCGCCGGGCGACTTACATTTGTTCTTGGCAAAGATGTGACTGGTAACGTCCGCGTAGCGGATCTCGCGAAAATGCCACACCTTCTGGTTGGAGGCTCAACAGGTTCAGGCAAATCCGTTGGTCTCAATGTATTAATCACAAGCCTGATTTACCGAAACTCGCCGCGTGAACTCAAGTTTTTGATGATTGACCCCAAGAAAGTTGAACTTTCGCTGTACGCAGGAATCCCGCACCTTGCATCGCCGGTCGTCACAAATCCGAAGCAGGCTCCCAGTGTGTTCAAGCAGGCTATCCGCGAAATGGAAAGCCGCTACGACAAGTTCGCCCGCCTAGGAACCCGTAATATCGAAGGTTACAACGCTAAGGTAGATGAACTCGAAAAACTGCCGTACTGGGTGCTGGTTGTTGATGAGCTTGCAGACCTCATGATGACATCCGGGCCGGAGATTGAAACAGGTATTTGTCGCCTTGCCCAGCTTGCACGCGCTACTGGTATTCATCTGGTTATCGCCACGCAGCGCCCGAGCGTCAACGTGATAACCGGTACGATTAAAGCAAACATATCAAGCAGAATCGCATTTGCCGTCAACTCTGCTGTGGATTCACGGACCATTCTTGACCAGGTCGGTGCGGACCGCCTTATTGGCCGTGGAGATATGTTGTTCATGCCAATGGACGCTGCGAAGCCATTTCGTATTCAGGGCGCATTCCTATCAGAAGGTGAAACAGAGTCACTCGTCAAGTTTCTGCGTCATCAGGGTTCACCAAACTACGATGTCCAGCCAAGCACACTGGCAGAGGCAACCAGTGATGCTGAATCGGCCGATACCGGCCATGAGGATGACCTCTTTGAGAGTGCGGTACGACTTGTTGTCACCGGCGGTTCAGCCAGCACATCAATGCTGCAACGGCGGTTCAAAATTGGGTACACCCGTGCCGCACGACTCGTTGACATGATGGAGCAGAAGGGGATTGTTGGCGCCCTGGATGGTGCAAAGCCGCGTGAGATTTTGATTTCTAGGGATGAGATGGAAGCAATGTTTGGTGATCCTGGTAGTCCTATGGAGGAAGTGTGATGACATTACGTTTAGTCCTCGGTGACATTAGGACGCAGCAAGCCGTGGGAGCCCGAGCTGAAGCAATGGTTCTACGTTCAAACAGGATTGAATATGTTGGAACATCGGCTGTAGCCAGAGCACTTCTTGCCAATGAAGAACACATCGTCCAGGACTATGGCAATAATGTAGTCCTTCCAGGATTTATTGATTCTCACATTCACTTTTTAGCGTATGGCATGGGACGACTGAAGCAGGCAAACCTGATGGGGTGTGCGGATCTTGCAGACCTTGTAGAGCGGATGAAGCAGCAGGCAGCAAAGTCGTCAACAGGGTGGATTGAGGGGCGGGGATTCGATCAGCAATCGTACCCCGATAACCAATGGCCCACACGGGCACTCCTCGACATCATCAGTGCTACACGTCCAATATTGATTACAAGAGTCTGTGGTCACGCTGTAGTCGCAAATAGTGCTGCATTATCTCTATTGACGTCGGAACAGCTGGCTGATGGTGACGCAGAAACAGGGCTTTTCACTGAAGTCGCGATAAGCCACCTACGCCGTCACATCCCACGCCCGACGAAACAGGAGCAGGAAGACGCAGTGCTCGAAGCTGCTGATGTGGCATTGTCACAAGGAATTACGTCTGTCGGCACGCTCCTGGACACAGCCGATCAACTCGGTGCATATATT
Source organism: uncultured Armatimonadia bacterium (assembly GCA_964606305.1). Lineage (GTDB taxonomy): Bacteria > Armatimonadota > Armatimonadia > Armatimonadales > Armatimonadaceae > CAIRTT01. The sequence goes on along the minus strand of CAZSGJ010000007.1, from coordinate 37,541 downwards.
CGCCTTGAAAAAGACAACCGCCTGCCTATACGAATGACGGGTATGCCACCATACGCGAGCATTGGTAATCTTCAGGCATATGGAATCCAAACGGGATTTGGAAGCGACTACGTTAAAATCGGCGGCGCGAAGCTGTTTTCTGATGGTTCTCTTGGCGCCAGAACGGCACTGATGTCGGAGCCATACTCGGATGCACCGGGCGTATACGGCGAGCGAATCTATGCGCCAGATGATCTCAATGAAAAGTGTCTGGATGCGGTATCCAGCGGGTTTCAACTCGTCATTCATGCAATCGGAGATCAGGCAAACCGGGAGACACTCGCTGCTATTTGCAGTGCTATGGGGGATGACACCTCAAATCGGCTTAGGCATCGCGTCGAGCACATCAGCGTCCTTGATGCCGACTTAATTGATCAGATTGTTGACCGAAACATTGTTTGTGCAATCCAGCCACAGTTCGTCACGAGTGATACATGGACGGGCGAGCGTATTGGTACGGATCGCAGCAAATGGGCGTATGCATTCAGGACGCTTTGGGATCGGGGTGTTTGTCTCGCTCTCGGAAGCGACTGCCCTGTGGAAGTCCTGAGTAGTGCAAAGGTGCTAAGCGCAGCGATTTATCGTGCGGAATGGTCGCCATCAGAGACCCTGACATTAGATGAAGCTCTCTATGGCTATACGTTCAACAGCGCGTACTCCATTTTCCGAGAGGACATCATTGGTTCTTTGGATGCGGGAAAGCTGGCAGACTTCATTGTCTATGACAGTACGTACGACCGCCTCGGAAACGACCTTGCGGCAGGTATTATCCCGTGTGAAGTATGGACAAATGGACAACGCGTTCGGTAGAGAGCAGGGGACCTGATGCGCATTGGGACGATTGAAATTGAAAATCCCGTAGTATTGGCCCCCATGGCTGGAGTAACGTCCCACCCGTTCCGGGCCATCTGCAAACAACATGGGGATGTTGGCCTCGTTGTCACTGAGTTGATTTCCAGTATGGCGATCCATTACAAGAACCAAAAAACATATGGGATGTTTGATTGGACCGAATCAGAACAGCCTTCATTTTGTCAGTTATTTGGTGCTGATCCGGAAACAATGGCAGAAGCAGCACGTGTTGTTGTGGACCGTGGCGCGGTTGGTGTGGACATTAACATGGGATGCTGGGTCCCTAAGGTTGCCAAGACAGGCGCTGGTGCTGCACTGCTGAAGGACCTCTGTCAGGCTGAAGCGGTCGTAAAGGCCGTTGTGGATGCTGTTCCTGAGGTTCCGGTTACAGTTAAGGTGCGCTCCGGATATACCCAGGGCAACCTTACCGCGGTGAAGTTTGCACGTGCTGCAGCAGATATCGGTGCAAAGGCAATCGCTGTACATGCACGTTATGCCTCTCAGGGTTTCAGCGGTAATGCCGATTGGAATGTAATTGCTCAAGTCAAGGATGCCGTCGGGGATGCGATTCCTGTAATTGGGAATGGTGATATTGAGACCCCCGACGATGCCCTTCGCATGCTTAGGCAAACGGGTTGTGATGGCGTGATGGTTGGTCGCGCAGCGATGGGAAATCCATGGTTACTTGGGCAAATTCGGGATGCTATTGCAAAAGAGTCGCTCCGCCATGAGCCGACCGTAGAAGAGCGGGTTGCTGTAGCGCGACAACACGCATCGCTTCAGGTCGATGTCCAGGGCGAAGGAGTCGCATGCCGCGAGCTCCGTGGTCTTCTTGGTCATTACTTCAAGGGTGTACCGGGTGCGACCCGACTTCGAGGTACGTTGGCTAAGGAATCAACGCTGGACGGTATCAATCGAACCCTCGATGAGTATTTGGTTTGGTATCAATCTCATGATCATGAAACACTGCATAGTGAAGCAGTGGCAAGCTGATGCGACATCCACTTAGTCCGCTCACCTACCTGACGCGAAACCCTTCAAAAGTCTTACCGATGGGTTTTGTGATTGTTTTATGTGTGTTCCTGATCGCGGCGGTAGCTTCGATAGCTAACTCCATTGACCTGACCGTGCGAACCATATATCGCTACACTGAGTTCTTCACATATGTCATTCCTCAGCGGTCAACGCAAAGTGTACCGATGGATCAACGAGCCGTACTGGAGCTGCAACCAGAAATAGAACGGATTATTGAGGGTGGCGTCTTCTTCGTCAATATCAAAACCGTTGTTGGGCGGTTGCCGTTTGTAGTGATTGGATCAAATGAGGAAGAACGCGATTATCTCCTAAAACGAATCGGAGCTACGCTTGAATCCGGCCGTATGCCGGGTGATGGAAAGGCTGAAGTTGTTGTTTCAAAGCCCATACTTGAGAATCGTGGTCTTAAACTTGGAGATGTAATTGCGGGGCCACTCGATGAAGGCGGAATAGCCGGCTCTCCCGTTCCGGTCAAAGTCGTAGGAATTCTGAAAAGTGATATCTGGGTAGCAATGTCAAGTCGTACTTTCACCGACAAGACATTTCTGTTGACACCCAAGTGTTTGCTTTTTACGACAAAGATACCAACTGATCTCGATATAGTGAACGAACGTTTGATGCCTGTTGGTCGCAAAGCTGATGGTTTGCTATCGCCAGAAAAAGTCAATGTTTTGACGCGGGCCAGCCTTCTTGCCGAGGTCAGGGATTCGCTCTCATCGATGTACATGATTATGGAAGTTGTCAGTGCAACGGTAATCTTTGTGATTGCGCTAATGAGTGGCATGCTCAGTAACATCTATTTCACACAGCGTATTCCTGAATTTGGCGTTCTTGCAGCACTCGGAATCAGTCGTGCGCGCCTGATGATGAAGATTGTTTGGGAGACGGTAATCCTCACGGTAATCGCCTGGGCTCTAGGGAGTGTGCTGTCTGTTTTCTTGCTGACATACCTAGCGGCAAACGTCTTCAAACAACGGGGACTCTTTCTGGATGCAATGGATCCATGGGCTTATCAGCACACGCTTCCCATTCCTGTTGCGATTACCGTGTTCGCAATGGTGACCGTATGGGTTCGATTGAAGCGACTCGATGCGGTCTCAGTCATTGAAAGACGATAGGTGGTGCCCAATGCTAACGTGCAATAACATTTGCTTGGACTACGTTGAAGCAACCCGTGTTACGCATGCACTAAGGGGAGTATCACTTGACTTCGCTCCGAACCAGTTACATGGAATCATGGGGCCGAGTGGCTCTGGAAAGTCATCACTTCTTTACATCCTCTGCGGGTTGAAATCTCCTTCATCGGGAGATGTATCCATTGGTGGAAAGTCGATTACACAAATGTCAGAAACAGACCGTGCAGGTCTTCGGAGTGAGCAGTTTGGCTTCGTCTTTCAGCAACCATTCCTTTTGAACTACCTGACAGCTCTGGAAAATATCCTTGTAGGAGTTAATGCTTCGACGTTAACAAATTCAACACGCAAAGCTGAGTCACTTCTTGACGATCTTGGTCTCGGCGGAATGGGGGATAAGTACCCATCGATGTTGTCTGGTGGCGAGCGTCAGCGTGTGGCGGTGGCTCGTGCCCTGATTGGCAATCCCTCGATCGTGTTTGCCGATGAACCTACGGCTGCGCTGGACAAAGAGAATGGCTACAAGGTGATGCAGGCGCTGTCAAAGTGGGCCGTTGACCATACCGTAATTGTCGTAACGCACGACGCTGACATGTTACGGGATGCCGACGTTGTTCATCACTTGATGAGCGGTAGCCTTGTAGACAATCATCAGGCAAATGTCCGATAACACCCAGTCTCAGATCAAGGTCTCTCCTGAGCTGGTAATGGACATCCTCTCAACTCCGAGTATCCTAAGACTCTCATTGCGAGCCCCTGGCTACATGAATGTAAATGGCTGTAGTTTGGTTATGTTCACGGTCTTTTGTAACTTTATCCTTGGAATGCTCGCCATCGTTTCCAGAACAACAGTGTCCCGCAACGTCAGTGATTTCTTCAGTCCAACCGGGAATCACTTTGGATTTCTCTGGCTGGTATCGACAATTGTGACGTTTATTGGTCTACCTATTTTCCTTACATTAATCCTGAAACCCGTTCGACAAGTGACATTTGACAAACCGCGGAATGAAATTCTCGTCGGCAATCGGAAAATATGCTTACTGACTAAGCTCGATTATGTTCGTCTGACCGATGGCCAGGATACGGACCGCAAGAGTCTAACATCCGTGTCGATCGACTATGCTGACGGTGCATTGCTGGAAATAGTGGAAGTTTACGACGAGCAAATGGCAAGAGACATTGCAAATATGATCAGCCGTCATTCTGGTAAGCCAATACTATGGGCACAGCGGGGCAACTTTCCTGACCAGATGTCACAGGAGAACCCAGGTTCAAAGCAATAGTTGCTGGATTCGTATTTCAGCATTGGCGCAACATAACAGGCATTATCGGACGTTGCATTCCATGGTCCCTAGGACGCGCAAGCCAGATCACCGGACGCACAAAAAAGGCTGGGATACCCAGCCTGTGTAGATCTTTAGGAAAACTCAACGACCCCGACAATCTGAAAGATTATCCATGTTCTGGCGACATTCGACTCGTAAGCGCTTCCATCTGCTCATGGCAACGCTTCACCAGTGCATCAACAGAGTCGGCCCCTGTTGCCAACGTTTTCTTACTGCTCTTTAGAACATACGTAGCTGTTGCCGCTGCGGCTACCGCACCGACAACGCCCATCAAAACGACTGCACTTCGAACTGATACAGACATTTCAGAACTCCCGCCAAATCGTAGTCATGTTTTCAGCATGCAACATCTATACCACTACACTCACCACGGCTAAGAAAAAACATCTTTAAATATGCTTTCAATGACGCATAAATACGGGAATTGGTTCCAAGTGATTACAAATTCAGTCAGGATTGATGCATTACCAACGTTTGTTGGAGCTCACGAACGTAGTTGGTGTAGAGTGCCAGGCCATCACGATGCCTTTGCTCCAAGCGATATTCCATCACTTCATTAAAGTAGTGTAGCGCCCGTTCGACGGTTGTCCCATGCTTTGCCGCCCGGACGCCGGCAAGGAATCCCAAATGATTGACGCCCCAGTCAAATGCCTCATACAGGTGATTCATCAGGTCCGGCGCAATTGGGTTCGCCGATGTCCAAACGGCATAGACAAACGGTAATCCAGTCCAGTCGTACCATTCCTGACCCAGATCATAGACATATGGATAGGCATCAATTACTGCATAACCATTATCGCCAATGAGCAATGCCGCATCCGCCGAGCTTGTCATCGCCGAAAGATCTGGCTGAAAGTGTGCATAATGGCAGGACTTTCCGTAGCGCTTAGCCAGCAGAATCTGTAGGAGCACATTAGATGTATTGCTACTATTGTCCAGTGCAATAGAATCAACCGATGTTATCGGACATTTGGAAAAGAGCCGTACGCTCTCGACAGCCCCAGTTGCCGCAACACCGAAGTCATCCACAGTGGCCATTCCTTGTTGAACAATCGCTTGCAGCGTAGATACCAATCCAACAGCAACATCCCCGCTGGTGATAAGCTGCGAAAGCCTTGATGGGACTGCATCTACGACGGTAACTCCCCTGTCCTTGCCTTCGTAATGAAACCAGTCCACCAATGGACAAGCATTCAGATAAGGAACCGTACCAATAACAAAGTTACTGTCAGACATAGAGCGAAATCCAAATACCTGCCATCAACAATACCGATATCGCAACATTACAGTTAAAAAATGCAAGGTTTACTTTGCGGATGTCTTTAGGATCCATGACGCTGTGTTCATAGGCCAACAAACACCCTACTCCACCTACTGCAATCCAATACGGCCAAAGCAAATCCGTTGTTAATGGAAGGCAACATAGCGTAAAAAACATGACAAGGTGCGATATCCGGGCGATAACCAGGGCACCACGGTCCCCGAAACGGACGGGTATCGAGTGTAGGCCTGCAGTGCGATCGAATTCGACATCCTGAAGTGCATACAACGTATCAAAGCCTATCAACCAGCACACAACTGCAAAAGCAAGAACAAGCGGTGCGATTGCCAGTGAACCTGTCACAGCAACCCAGGCACCGACCGGCGCAATCGCCAGTGCTACCCCCAGCCAAAGATGTGCACCAGAAGTGAATCGCTTTGCATGAGAATAACCAAGTACAATGGCAAGGGCTACCGGAGAAAGCATTAGTGCCAGGGAATTAAGCATAAACGCGCCGAAGACAAACAGCATGCCCATTGCCAGCGTGAACACATAGGCAAACCTTACAGATATCTTCCCGGCCGGTATCTCGCGCTGTGCTGTCCGAGGATTACGCGCATCAATATCACGGTCAACAATACGGTTATAGGCCATCGCAGCACTCCGGGCGGAAACCATACAGACCAGAATCCACAAGGACTGGCTCCATGTGGGTAAGCCGGCAGCCCCAAGCAAGGCACCAGCTGCAGCAAACGGTAAGGCAAACAGCGTATGCTCGAAGCGGATGAGGTTCATCAAATCCCGAAGATTGGCAACCGTAAATTTCCTTTCGGCCAACTACTTCATCCATTCCTTAGCCGGTGTCTGAAAGCCAAGCTGTCCAAGTGCCCTGTCAACAACTGTGTCAATTGCATCCATAAGACTTTCCGGCTTGTGATAAAAACTCGGACTTGCTGGTAGAACGACGGCTCCGGCTTCTGTCACGGATGTCATGTTTCGCAGATGCACCAGCGATAAAGGCGTCTCCCGTGCCAGCAGGATGAGTTTCCGGCGCTCCTTGAGGCATACATCCGCGGCACGACACATCAGATCATCGGAGGTTCCTGCTGCGATACGCCCTAAGGTGCCCATTGAACATGGTGCAATCAGCATCCCACTATGCCTGTAAGAACCAGAAGCAGGTGGTTCAAAAAATGACTTTGGATTACAAAAATGTACGTCGGCAGCAAATGGACCAAGTGTTTCGACAAATGATTCCAGCGTAGGAGCATGACCACTGTCAAGCTCCGTACGAATGATGTCCTGTACATTGGAGCTCGCGATGACCTGCACCTCATCTGCAAGGTGGACGAGTTTCTCCAGAGCACGCAAACCGTACAGGACTCCGCTTGCTCCAGTGATGCCAAGAATCACGCGTGTTGGATGCGATGTCATAGATTCAACAGCCCTAGTTGTTTCAGCAATGCATCCGCTTTCGCTTGCACCTCAGGGGTCATTTCAATGACAGGTGGCCATTCCCGTTGGAAGCCCTCTTCTGGAAGCTTTCGCGTCGCGTCAATCCCCATTTTGCTGCCATAACCCATAACCCGCGCAGCGTGATCCAGCACATCGATAGGACCCATTACAAATTCTGTATCCCGCTCAGGATCGATATTGTTTGAAACGGCCCAGAGTACTTCACCCAGATTTTGTACATCAACGCTTTCATCAACAACAATGATGATTTTCGAGAACATCATCTGCCCAAGCCCCCAAAGGGCATGCATCACCTTACGCGCATGTCCAGGAAACCGTTTGCGAATCTTGACAATGGCCACATGATGGAATGTCCCTTCGACTGGCAGGTTATAGTCAATGATCTCAGGCACAAATAACCTGACCAAAGGCAGAAACAGCCTTTCGGTCGCTTTACCCAGCCAGCCGTCCTCCATGGGAGGTCGACCAACGATCGTAGCCGGATAGACAGCATCCGAACGCATAGTGATTGCAGTCAAATGAAAGACCGGGTAAGGCTCTTCGAGCGTATAAAAGCCCGTGTGGTCTCCAAATGGACCTTCGATACGACGCTCACCAGGTGCGACATATCCCTCCAAGACAAAGTCACAATCAGCAGGAACTTCGATATCAACCGTCTTGCACCGGACCATGTCAACCGGCTTTTTGCGTAAAAACCCTGCGAATGCCATTTCATCGATGCCATCTGGAAGCGGTGCGGTAGCAGCGTACGCATAGCAAGGGTCCCCCCCCAGGGCAACAGCCACTGGTATTGGTTTGTTCTGCGCTTCGTACTCAGCATGATGTCGGCTACCAACTTTGTGACGCTGCCAGTGCATCCCCGCGGTTTTGTCATCATAGACCTGTACCCGGTACATCCCTACATTACGGTTACCGCTTGCCGGATCTTTGGTGAATACCATCGGCAATGTAACAAAGCGTCCCCCATCGAGCGGCCAGCACTTCAATACAGGTATTGAAGTCAGCTTGATGTCATCCTCTTGCCACACGACATCCTGACATCGTCCCTTGCTTACGATGCGTGGTGCAGCATCCCTACCAATTTTGGCCAGACCTGGGAGAAGCATTGCCTTGCCCAGCATTGTCGGCGGCATCGTGGAGGGTAATGCGACTAAATCTGCAATCCGTTGCGCCGCGTCGTCAAGTGATGTCACTCCGAGTGCCAACGCCATACGCATATCGGACCCGTACATGCCAATGGCCACATTGAAATCGGAGCCGACCGCACTCTCGAATAGCACCGCGGGTCCACCACTCTTGACCAAACGATCCGCAATCGCTGTCATCTCAAGAACAGGGTCTACGGGCGTGGAAATTCTCCGTAGTTCTCCGGCAGCCTCAAGCGCACGAACAAAATCCAACGTCCCATCGAATGGCATGGCTACATTGCACCTTTTTTCACAATCTGCCGTAAGTGTACCTGTAGGCCAACCAATTATGATCGCAATGGATTACCGGATTCAAGTTTGCGAAGTGCTTCGAACTGCTTGATTCTGCTTCGGTCCTTACCTTCGCGCAATCGATGTTCCAGAACGACAGACTTACCAAGCCTCAGCAACCGAATCCAGCGTGCACCACGGACTGCATCCGCTTCCGCCATATCCTGCACAGCATCGACCTTGTCGCAAATTTTTAAATAGGATTCCAAAAGATCAGGATTACCTTGGAGATATTGCACAGCCCGCCCCCTATCGATACGTGAGAGGTTAGGATCTCCTCCTCCGCGCCTCGATAGATTTGGAAACATTGCTGTCAGCTGACCGGATGCCTTGCTGAGTTCCTCTCTGAGTTCATTCGGATAGATTGGTTGTGCATCACCTTGGCGTCCCCTTCGTCGGAACTCAGACAGCGCGACTTCGAGACGTTTCTCAGTCAGCGCATCTCCACCGATCTTTTCGCTGATGCCAATAAGTGCCGCTCGCTGTCCAGGGTTTGCCCACTTGAGGATGTCAGCCCACGGCGTTGCAGCAACCTCATTGTCATCGGTAACGGGTACAAACTTTCGCAAGAAAGCATCTGATGTAACGACAGGAACATCTATAGAAGGATCTTCAATCAATGAAAAGTAGAACGCTTCGTCAAAGCCTGTCCAGCCGTTTCCATTGTAGTCAGGCATTTGTACCGTTCGTCCAACGCGGTCCTTTCCAGTAAGCGCTGCTAGAAATGTGCTGGAAAAGTCGCGATATTCGGCTTCATTCAGTTCAGGCGTACATCCTGCCGCAACGCGATCCTGTGTTGCAGCGAAAAATCCGCAAACTTGCCTGTCCAAAAGCTCATTTTGTTCATCGGCACGTTCAAAGATGATATTGGCGAATGCACCACTGAAACACTGAACCATCAGAATGGTGATAGGTACACCCTTTCGAACACGTTTAAGTTGATCGACGAGCTCGGAAGGCGTTATCCCCTCTTCCCGCCATAGGTCATAACGATTTGTGTCAAAACCCGTGCGCCCACGTGACCCGTGTCCCGTGAAGTAAAGGAATATTGGATCTTTGCTCCGATCTCGCTCCAGGTTCCCAAATGCAGCATCAATCGAAGATCTCTTGCTTGATGCATCGATTTTGCTGACAGAGCTTGGCCGGTACGCAATTGGGGTGTCCTTGTCAACGTCCGTTGGTGCATCGCCAAACAACGTAGCCAGGACGCGGTGCGCCTTAGTACGCTTTGGCGAAATCTGAACGGTGTTCGTCGTTGTCGTACCATCCCCAAACATCACAAAGGAGTTTGACCACTCAGGAAGGATTGACATCATCCACTTCACGTTGTTTTCGATTGCGACCTGATTACTCTCAGGCGTTGGCCCGCCGCCAAAAATGATAACGCGAAGGGATGGACCAGATGCAGCGGCGACTGCCAGACTCGCCGTGACGGCAATCGTGGCAAACACCGCGGCTGTCGTCCGGGTTGTCTTATGTTGAAAAAACCGATTAAACATTGCCATCTCTAACATGCCTCCTCAACTGACCAGGATTCACCACAGCGTCTAGCGCTGCTTCCGGAGTCCGCTCAATCACCATCACTCGCCTGCCAAGCTTTTCTTCCAACTGATCAACCGTCATCTCATCAAGAAAAACTTCTTCGCCATCGCGTAACATTACGCTCGGAATGACAACGGTCTCATTGACATCAAAGGTTTCCATTGCGCGGACGATGTCGCCACCAACAATCAATCCCGCAATATTGATGTTGCCTTCAAAAAACCAATTATGAACGGCACAAACATTGACAGTAACGCCATCAATTTCGGAAAGCGTCGCAGCTAGTGTCCTTAACAAGGGAGCAGCAAGCTCACCCGTAACGAATGTGAAGCTTGCCGGCTTTGCGATTGCTTTTGGCATTGTTGTCCTGACCCGATTTAACGAATCGAGGAACAATCGTACTAGCCCAACACCATCTTCGAGCTGAGGAAAGCCTTCATACTCCGGTCGGCTTGGAATGTCCCGATTTGTCATCAGGTAAAACTCGTCACTCGGGTACACAAACCTTGTTCCAAGTCGCTTGAGGTAATCCGCCCGAAGCGCTCCGAGCGTATCAAGTACATCGGATGCCTGCTGTGCGTTTACCGTTTTTACGGGAGCAAGGCGCTCTCTAAATTGTGTGATTCCTATTGGAACGACAGCTACGGACAGAACTCCCCCGTAGGTGCCGCGATTCTCAGGATGAAGATTTGCCAAGTCAGTTACCGTCTGCAGCAGCGTCTCTTCATCGTTATACTCAGGAACCAATACAATCTGTGCGTGCACCTGAATTCGCGCATCAGCCAGACGTTGAAGTATCGGCAAAATTGGTTCGGGCCCCTTGCGCCCAAGTATCTTGCCTCTCGCCTCAGGATCAGTCGCATGCACACTAACAAACATAGGACTGAGCTTTTGTTCACAGATACGGTCGAGCTCACCATCCTTAAGATTTGTCAGCGTCACATAGTTGCCATGAAGAAAGGACAATCGGTAGTCGTCATCCTTAATGTACAACGATGGACGAAGTCCTTTGGGCTGCTGATACAGAAAGCAAAACACGCACTTGTTTTTGCAGATATGAAGACGGTCAAACAAGTCATCGGCGAATCGAATTCCGAGGTCCTCGTCATACGTTTTCTCCATCGAGAATTGAAGAGCCTGATCGTTTCGCAAAACTTGTACTGCTACAGAGTCTCCAGCTGTATGGAATTTCCAGTCAACGATGTCACGAAGAGGTGCACCGTTCGCCGTGACCACCCGATCACCGACAAGGATACCTGCCTTATGTGCGGTCGACCCGGCAACCACTTCCACCACCACATTCTGCGCCAAACCACGTTCGAGATAACTTAGCCGCTCATGTGTGGCCACCGGCAATGTCAAAGCCATGCGGTCATAATACATCCTACTCGCGGTGTCCAAGCACGTATCGTAAACGTCTGCGGCGATATAATCGGCGCTATGCAATATGGGCGCCCTGATGGCACATTTGATATCGTCCCCCCTGTACCCTGCGGTCGTAAAGAAGCTCGGTCATTTGTAAATGATTCTTCTTGCTGGTTGCACGTTGAATCCGTCTTTCGCGCCGTGTGTAAAACATACGGGTTTGCAGAAATTCGAACCCCGATTTTCGAGCAAACCGACCTGTTTCACAGGGCCGTCGGGGATGGAACCGATATCGTGGCAAAGGAAACCTACGACTTCGTAACCCGGGGTGGTGACAAACTAACGCTCCGCCCTGAAGGCACGGCAGGGGCTATTCGAGCCTATGTATCTGAGCGGATGTGGATTGAGCGTCCAATCGCAAAGCTGCTTTACATCGGTCCCAACTTCCGTTATGAGCGTGCTCAACGTGGCCGTTATCGTCAACATCATCAGGCTGGAGTCGAAGTCCTCGGTGCATCAATACCATCCATTGATGCGGAAATTATTGACTTGGCAGTCGCGTTCTACAGAGCTTTAGGTATTTCGGACCTCACTGTAAAAGTAAATAGTGTTGGTACGAAGGAATCTCGGGCCAGTTACTTGGAAGCACTAAAGGCGTACGCTGAGCCACTTTTGGATCGTATGAGTGATGACAACAAGCGCCGTTTCGAACAGAACCCGCTTAGGATGTTGGATTCAAAAGATAAACGCGACATTGAACTTCTTGAAGATGCGCCGAATCTGATCGACTTTCTTGATGATGCATCTGCTGAGCACTTCGACAAAGTTTGTTCCTACTTGACAGCACTTGGCATTCCATTCGAAGTCGATCATCGGCTTGTCCGTGGTTTCGATTATTACACCCGGACGGCGTTTGAGATTCAGTGCAAAGTCCTAGGCGACAAAGCACTCGGTGGTGGCGGTCGCTACAATCAGCTTGTTGAGCAGCTTGGTGGTCCGGCAACTCCTGGCATCGGCTTTGGCTTGGGAATAGAGCGCGTCCTAATTACGATGGAAGAGCTCGGACTTCCCCGTCCGGATGGCAACCGTTTGGACGCTTTCATCTGCCCAATGGGAGATGCAGCACGAGACAAAGCAGTCAGCATCACCAGCGCACTTCGGAAAGCCGGCCTCAATGTAGACATCGACTACCTCGGAAGGCGCCTTAAGGCAATGTTGGAAATGGCGGATGCGGGTGGTGCCAGATATGCGATTGTAATTGGCGATGACGAGCTGGCAACGCAAACCGCAGCAGTGCGTGAACTAGCCTCACAAACTCAACATAAGGTGGCATTTTCTGAGTTAGCATCGTTTATCAACGGTTAGTGGATGCAGGGGGCTAATCCCCTGCAGCTTGTCGGTCCCGAATCTGCGCCTCAACCAGTCGATAGGTTCGCCACTCATCTGTAAGGTTACAGGCTCCCCTCTTCTCGTAGAAGTTGATGCCTAGCATATTCCAATGCAGACAGGTCCACTCCATTCGCCCGCAATCTCTCCGTAGGACTTCACGCTCAAGAGCATTCCACAGCGTCCTTCCAACTCCGGCACCACGGTAATCGGGGTGTACGAACAAGTCTTCCAGGTAAAGCGTGGGTTTTGCCAAGAATGTTGAGTATGTTTCGAAAAATACACAGTAACCAACGGGCTTTTCACCCACCCATGCCAACCATGCAGTGAACTTAGGACTTTCGCCCAGCGCGTGCGCCTTAAGGCGACCAACGGCATCCGGCATGGGTCGATCCAGCTTTTCGTAGTCAGCAAGTGCATTAACTAATTCAATCCACTGATCCGCATCCACTTCGCTTACCGGCCGGATATTGACAGAGTTTTCAGATGTTTGCATATGCGTAATGATACATCCAGCGTGTCTCACCTTGATGGTAGACTTTTGATGTGGATAGACAACAAGTTTCGCCCCGGGTTTCAGCTCTGCGTCCGTATTCGCCCGGCAAGCCAATAGAGGACGTGAAGCGCGAATTGGGAATCACTGGGGAAATTGTAAAGCTCGCCAGCAACGAAAATCCTCTGGGGCCATGTCCGTCATCGATAAAGGCTGTACAGGACCGCTTGATGTCGTCCCATATGTATCCGGATGCAGCTTGCATCGACCTATCTGAGGTCATTGCCAATAAGCTTGGGGTAACTACTGACCAACTGATTTTTGGCAATGGGTCAGACGAATGCATCCACCTTCTAGGACTCAGTTTTCTGGAAGAAGGAGATGAAGTTGTTACCGGTCAGCCTACTTTTGTCCTCTATGAAGCTGCCGCAACACTTGCAGGTGCGAAACGTATCGGAGTTCCCCTCACGGACGGCGACTTGCGTCACGATGCCAAAGCTATGGTGGCTGCATTCACAGACCGAACACGGCTTGTTTTCATTGCAAATCCACATAATCCGACAGGAAGCATCATCTCGAAGTCCGATGTGGATTACATCCTGGAAAATCTCCCGTCACGCGCATTTTTGGTGCTGGACGAAGCCTATGTGGACTATATCGATGCAGACAGCGACTTTCCTTTTGCGATTGACTACATTAAGGCCGGAAAGCCAGTCATCAGTCTGAGGACTTTCTCCAAGATGTATGGGCTTGCCGGATTCAGAGTTGGGTATGCGGTTGCGGCTGCCGAAGTTATTGCATCTATGCAGAAACCTCGCTCCCCATTCAATGTGAATATTCTGGCCCAGACAGCAGCGATTGCTGCATCATCGGATACTGACTTTGTCAAAGCCAGCAAAAAGGTCAATGAAGATGGAATGTTGCAGCTCACACTTGGTGCAGAGGCTCTCGGGATGTCGGTCGTACCAAGTCATGCTAACTTCATTCTGATTGATACAAAGCGTCCATGCCGGGATGTCTACGATCTCATTCTCCGTGATGGGGTCATCGTCAGAACCGGAGATATTTTTGGATTACCGACGATGCTTCGGGTTACCATTGGAACCGAGCGTCAAAACGCAAAATTTCTTGATGCTCTCAAAGTCGCGGCGGAAAAGGTTTTGCCAGTATGCGGGTAGTTTCCGATTGGGCACTAATCACCATCGTACTCTCTGTAACGATGACCATTTTTGGATGTACGAAACCAGCCCCTGCACCACCAACACTAACGACAGTCTCGATCTCCGTCGATATGCCAAAAGTGCAAACCCTGCAGTTCATCAAACAGAGTGCTTCAAAAATTAAGTTGAACGGGATAGAAACAACCGTCGACGACACAGTCACTGCAGGAAAATCAAAGGCAGTTGTATCGGGGCCAGCATCGGGTCCGGTAACCGCTGTGTTCACCGGAGATGACGTCACAGTCAATCAATGGTCGCAAATGATTCTGGACAAAATGCCGTCTAAAAGGCTTTGAAATCCGGACGGTCTTTGCCGATGTTCTGTGCCAACGAGCAGAACAGTCGTCCCAGCAGAACTCTGACTACCGTAGCCCTTGTAATGAGATAGCAAAACGCCTCCACTGAAATTATTCAGGGAGGCGCTGTTCATCACTTTCAGGTAGAAAGATCTAGTTATCCTGAACGGTCTCACCTAGTTCAACGACTTCCCAAAGCCGACCATCGAAGGAACGTACAACCACTACAGGAATGTTGTCGACGTTTTTCCACACCCATTGGGTAATCGACTTGCTTACTGGTTGACGATTGCGAAGATTGACGCCGACTGATGCCGCTGCATCAACGGGAGACGAAAACGGAATGCGACTCGTTACAACAATCTGTGACGCCTTGGTTTGTTTGAAACTCACAAACACTCCAGCGTTTTCAATTTCGTATTCACGAAACTTATTGTCTTTACCAATATTGCGCGGGCGACCGAGTGTGCGATCTGAAACGGTCTCAGACTGTTGGTAAACCTGCTTGGCGTTGAACAGCTTGCTCTTTGCTTGCGATGGAATCGCAAAGACAGCAGCAGCCAATATCAAACATACCGATAACATCGTGCTCTTCATAATGGACATTCTCCAGAACGAGCCGCCGGAACTGTCGACTTCGTCATATCGGCTAAGAGAGCAACTTCCGTACCACATTGCCTTCAACATCCGTTAATCTAAAATCTCGTCCCTGGTACCTGTACGTGAGTCTTGTATGATCGACTCCCATCAGATGCAGAATCGTAGCGTTAAGATCGTGAATATGCACGGGATCCTTGGTTATGTTGTAACAGAAATCATCTGTTTCCCCTATCACATTACCGCCTCGTACGCCTGCACCTGCCATCCAAAGTGAAAAGCAGCGCCCGTGGTGATCACGTCCATAGTTGTCCTGTGTCAACGCACCCTGACAATAAACGGTTCTGCCAAACTCGCCGCCCCATACAACCAAAGTGTCATCAAGGAGCCCCCGCTGCGCGAGGTCGTTTACAAGCGCGGCGCTAGCCTGATCAGTATCACGGGCCTGTCCGCGTAGCTGCATCGGTAGGTTTCCGTGTTGATCCCAGCCCCTATGGAACAGCTGTACAAAACGAACACCCTTTTCCAGTAGCCGTCGTGCCAGTAGACAGTTGGCTGCGAACGTTCCAGGTTTCCTGGAATCCGGACCATATGCCGCAAATGTGCTCTCAGATTCTTTCGAAATGTCCATCAAGTCGGGAACGCTGGTCTGCATTCGATAGGCCATTTCATATTGACTGATGCGTGTGTCCACCTCGGGATCCTGATACGTCGATGCAGTAACCCGGTTAGATGCCGCAATCGTATCCAACATTTGACGACGCGTCGAAGCATCGATTCCGGGAGGGTTTTTCAGGTAAAGAACGGGGTCCCCAACACTGCGGAGTTTGACACCTTGATGAACGCTGGGTAGGAATCCGGGCCCCCAGAGACGCCCAAACAGTGGTTGATCATTAGGATTTCCAGTTCCCTGCGAAATGAGGACAATGTAACCCGGAAGGTCCTTATTTACGCTACCGAGACCGTAGCTCATCCAGGCCCCAATAGATGGCCTGCCTGGTTGTTGTGATCCTGTCTGTATGTAAGTAATTGCAGGGTCGTGATTAATCGCTTCCGTGTGCATGGATCGAATCAGCGTCATTCGGTCCGCCAAAGAACCAATATGAGGAATAACCTCCGACATCCAAATCCCCGACTTACCGTACTGTTTGAATTTAAACGTAGTCGGTGCACAAGGAAAACGCGACTGCCCGCTGGTCATTCCCGTAATGCGTTGACCGTTCCGGATGCTGTCCGGGAGGTCTTTATCAAACTGCGAGGCTAACTGTGGCTTGTAATCGAACAAGTCAATGTGGCTCGGAGCTCCGGATTGAAAGAGGTAAACAACACGTTTAGCCTTGACGGGCAATTGAGGCGCAGATTCAGCACCGGTCGCAGACATAACATCGGACAGCGCAGCCAGACCAATGCCGGCTGCTCCACGTCCAAACAGCTGCCTCCGCGTAAGGAGCAGTCCGCGTTCAACCAGTGGGTTCGCTTGCAAGTGATCGATCATGTAAACCCTTCGCTACCGAGCACAAGAATAAGACCACTCTATCCGCTGTATCGACCAGCGTCCATGGCGGGCCCTAAAGCAGCTCTTGGTGGAACAAATCATGCCTCGAGGACGTAATGGAATCAATCGTTAGTCAAGCGGTGATGTCGTGTAACATATGGCATCAGAACCGCGATTAGTTGTTAGAGCCTTCGAGCCAAACTAGTACAGGAATCACACAGACTTTGGAATCAGAAACTATTCTCACACCGTTGGAACAAGCTGCTATCGAAGAAGCAGTGGCAGATACGTCCACCAATGACCTGCCGGACATTCTTGACCTCCTTCCACTTCGGGATGCGGTCGTTTTCCCGATGTTGGTTGCGCCTATTTCAGTTAGCCGCCCGAAGTACATCAAGATGATCGAGGCAGCGGCAGGGTCCGGCGAACGTATTTTGGGAGTCGTAACGCAAAAGTCACCTGAAACAGAGGACCCAGGACTTGATGACATCCACACCGTTGGCGTCGCAGTCAGTATTCGCCTTATGGGCCGTGGGCCTGATGCGACACGCTTGATCGTTCGAGGACTGCGCAGATTCACCATCGAATCCATTGACAGTGAAGCTGAACACCTCCGGGCAAACGTTGCTTATAAAACTGATACCCTCCCGGTTGATGAGCTCCAGCTTGTAGAGCTAGAAGCGATTCAGCGGGCTGTTTCTGAAGCATTTTTGCGAATGGTTGACCTGTCCCCGGAATTGCCGGATGACGTCAAGGGGATAGCTGATGCCACCAACGTTCCCGAAGTTGGCAGCATGGCAGACCTGATGGCGTCGCATTCACGACTCAAGACGGCTTACAAAGTCGAGGTATTGGAAGCTCTGGACGTTGTTAAGCGCCTGAATGTCCTCCACCGATTGTTACTGAGAGAAATTCAGGTCCTCGAAGTGGGTCAAAGGATTCATCAGGAAGCAGCCGGTGCCATGTCCAAGGCGCAGCGGGAGTTTTATTTGCGTGAGCAAATGAAGGCTATTAAGCGTGAACTCGGTGAGCGTCCGGAACGTGACCGTGAGCTGGCAGGATTTCGCGCCAAGCTCAAGAAACTGAAACTACCGGATGAAGCACACAAAGAAGTCGAACGTGAGCTTGACCGCCTTGATCGCTTAAACCCTGCCAGCCCAGAACATAGTGTGAGTCGTACCTACGTTGAAACTGTATTGGCGCTTCCTTGGACAACGAGTACACCTGAGACGGCAACGGTTGTCGATGTGGAAGCAAAATTGAATGAAGACCATTACGGTCTAAACGATGTAAAGGACAGAATTGTCGAGCATCTGGCGGTTCGATTGAGTGTTCCTGAAGGCAATCTCCGTCAACCCATTTTGTGCCTTGTAGGACCTCCCGGTGTCGGCAAAACATCTCTCGGGCGTAGTATCGCCAGGGCACTTGGCAAAGAGTATGGCCGTATAAGCCTCGGTGGAGTGCGTGATGAATCCGAAATTCGGGGTCATCGGCGCACGTATGTTGGAGCGTTACCAGGTCAAATTGTTACGACGCTTCGCAGAGCCGGGACGAATAATCCGGTCATCGTATTGGATGAGATTGACAAAATGGCGAGTGATATGCGTGGGGATCCTGCGAGCGCTTTGCTTGAAGCTTTGGATCCGGAGCAGAACAAGTCATTTCGCGACCACTACATAGATGCGCCGTTTGACTTATCCAAAGTTCTGTTCATTACAACGGCCAACGGTCTCGATAGCATTCCTGCTCCCCTCAGGGACCGCATGGAAATCGTCGAACTAAGTGGATACACCGATCGGGAAAAGGCATCCATTGCCTTCGGTCACCTTGTACCTAATCAACGCAAGGAATACTTGATTGCAGATGGTGAATTCGACATTGAACCGGATGCCATGTTGCCTCTTATCCACGGTTATACGCGTGAAGCTGGAGTGCGTTCATTAGGACGTATCATTGGGTCCCTTTGCAGAAAGCAGCTGCGTCGCAAAGCTGAAGGGAAACCTCTTCCTATTCCGCTGACGGTTGATGGTGTTACAGATCTGTTGGGTGCTCCCCGTTACGACTCGGATGAGATTGCGCCATATGCGGGTGTCCCGGGTACAGCAGTAGGACTCGTCTGGACATCGGTAGGTGGCGATACGCTCGTATTGGAAACTACCCGAATGCCGGGTTCAAAAACAGTTCAACTGACCGGTAGACTCGGTGAAGTTATGCAGGAATCCGCAAAAACCGCGGTTTCTTTCGTCAGAGCAAATGCGGTCAGACTAGGAATCGACCCCGGATTCTGGGAGACTTCTGAGATCCATATACATGCCCCTGCTGGAGCTGTACCCAAGGATGGGCCGAGTGCCGGAATCACATTGGTTACCGCGCTGGTCTCGTTGCTCACACAGAGGCCACTGGAAGAACATCTGGCGATGACAGGCGAGGTCACGCTTACAGGGCGAGTACTGCCTGTTGGTGGCATAAAGGAGAAGTTACTGGCCGCTCACCGGCAGGGATGTTTGACCGTGATAGTGCCATCACGTAATCGTAAGGATGTCATCGAGGACGTACCGGATGATGTGCAAGGTGCGATGAACATCGTATATGTATCAGATGTCCTTGAGGTAATCGATGTTGCCCTTCGCCCAAGGCCACGGGCGAAGCGGCCAACAGCGGGACAGCAGGCAGCATCGCCGGAATCAGTGATGCCACTTGCACCGACGCTGCCATCAAAGGATGCACCTCCGGCGCGCGCATAACCGGCAACGCATCCTGCCAGTTCTGGTCGGACTCTGGCAGGATGCTCGCTTCGTTCAGGTTAGCTAAATGCTTCCTCGGTATCGAGGAAGCGCCATTCTTTTAGGTTTGCATCGTCGAATGGCAGACCCAATACCAACGCCCGCATGGCAGCAATTGGCATCTCGTTCTCTGCCAAAAAACGGTCATGAAATGCTTTTGAGGTCCACCCGAGACGTACAGCTTCCCGGTACAAAGCTCTCACTTGCATGCCGCCGATTTGGTATGCGAGCTGATAAAGCGGTGGATACCGATTCCCGACACTGCGTCTGATTTCAGCATGCGCATTTGCTGGCTCATGCCCGCATTCGTTGACCAAAAACTGGACACACTCTGACGCTGTCATCTCACCCAAGTGAAACCGAAGACTGAACAAAACTCTGGCACATCGGTGCATTCTCCAAAACAGCATCCCGCACCGCTGCTCGGGAGTCTCTGGAAACCCAAGCTCCCAAAGCAACATTTCCCAATGCAATGTCCAACCTTCTACCCAGAACGGCGTCCACCATACGTTTCGATGGGTATGAAACCGCGACGAGGCCCACTGTTGCATATGATGTCCTGGAATGAGCTCGTGCTGGACAGTCGCGCGGCTGAAGGCTGCATTGTTCCCCCGCATGCTCATTAGCCGCGCTGCATTAGTCATCCCGGATGTTGGATACGAGACGATGATTGTTTCCCCACCTAGGAAAAACGGGTTCGTCTTTTGATCTTCTGCTGACATCATTTCCATTCGCCATGTACCGCTGGCGGTGGGATTGACCGTCAGAAGATCGTTTTCCGTTACGTATCGGCTTGCTTCCAAAGCGAGATCACGGACTATCTCCGGTTGCTTTCCTGGCGCTACGGCGGACTCTTTACAGGCTTCGAGCGCGGCGTTCCAATCTGGAACACCCATGTCGCGAACAACATTGGCACATTGCTTTCGACACCAATCCCACTCGCGCTCAGCAGCGGCCATGAGTTCGTCGACAGAGTGAGCAATCCAGCTCGCTGCCAAATGCTCGGAGAGCACATCTCTTCCGACCGGTTGACCAATCAGCTCATCGCCAATATGTTTGACCAACACTTCCCTAAGTCGATGCAGTGCCTCGATGACCGATGAAACCACCTCATTGCACCACCATGTGACGTCAGGATTGTAGCCGCCGATAAACGTCCACCAGTGATTAAGGGCATCCATGACCTGATCCAGGTGAGCTGCGAGTCGGTCAGTCTGCTCATCCAGCGGTAAATGCTGAATGTTGTCTGCCAGCTTTGTTACATCATCGAGCACACTCGAAAGGACACCCGATGTCGTGACTCCGTGCGGAAATTCAAAGCCCCGCAGCTTGTCGTCCATCTGAAACAGTACGCTCAGCCAAGGATAACTGGCATGCAACTTCGTGTTTCGTTCATGCTCCAAAATGTCATCACGGTTGAACTGCCGCAGCCGTTCTTCGAACAGCAGGACATCCAGATACTCACTACGCGTCACCGCCTTATGTTTCAGAGAATCAATGCAATCGGCGTACTGCTGTGTCACTGCTTTGAGAGATTCATAACGGCGTTCTGTAGGGTTCGGATATTTACGTCCCCAAGCCTTTCGATCCTCATTGAAGTGATTGATGACATCGCTTACCGTGAAATGTGCGTTAAGATACATCCGGATTTCCTTTCCGCATTTGAGTCTATCCGCAGGAAGAGACTCTTCCGAGGGTGAATCAAACAGTTGAAGAAGTCCACCGGAGAATTACTTATGTCAGATTCGCTTTCCCGACGTCAGATGTTGCGTGCCACTGCTGGTATTGCAGCGGCTACTTTCACAATTGAGGCTGCGGAAGCAGAGTGGCGTTCCTTGACCCCAGTTGCGACCAACAATGAAACAATGCATGGTGTCCCATTTGAGCGCACACCAAATGTCCGCGTTGGCTTTATTGGTCTTGGTGGACGCGGAAGTGGCCTGCTAAACGACCTCATCAATATTCCAGGAGTTGAGATTCGTGCTGTGTGCGATCTGGTTACAGAGCGCGCTGAAAATGGTGCAGCCCGCGTGGCCCGCGGTGGCGCTCAAAAACCACAGGTATACGGTGGTAAGCCAGACAGCTGGAAGGCCCTAGTCGCCCGCGATGACATCGATATCGTCTATATCGCGACTCCTTGGGACTGGCATGTACCGATGGCCATCGGCGCGATGGAAAATGGTCACCATGCCGCTACAGAAGTCCCCGCAGCGACGACGCTTGCTGACTGCTGGAAGCTTGTCGATACCTCAGAGAGAACCCGAAAGCACTGCATCATGCTTGAGAACTGCTGTTATGGCAACTCGGAGATGATGGTTTTGAACATGGTTCGCAAGGGAATGTTCGGCACGATCACCCATGGTGAGGCTGCCTATATCCATAATCTTAACGAAATTCTGATGGCCGATTCCGGTGAAGGTCTGTGGCGACGAAAGCCACACATTGACCACAACGGCAACCTCTACCCCACGCACGGTCTAGGACCGGTTGCAAACTACATGGACATCCATCACGGTGACCGGTTTGTGTCGATGGTATCGATGAGCAGCCAGGAAGCCGGTTTGACTGAGTTCCGCGACAAACACGTTGCTAAGGATTCACCAAAGCGTCAGGAAAAGTACAAGAACGGTGACATGAATACATCGTTACTGAAGACCGCTACCGGACGTACAGTGATGCTTCAGCACGACGTGGTTTCCTTCCGCCCATATACCCGTCACAACTTGATACAAGGGACACGGGGAACATTTGCTGATTATCCTGCCCGTATTTGCGTTATGGGACAGCCTGAAGGCGAAACTTGGGTTGAGCTCTCAAAGACCGATCGCTATAAAGAGTTCACTGACCCACTGTGGCAGAAAAATGGTGATCAGGCCCGTAAGCTTGGTGGACATGGTGGCATGGACTACATCATGAACTTCAGACTCATTCAGTGTCTTCATGAGGGAATTGCTCCAGATATGGATGTATACGATGCTGCAGCATGGTCGGCACCGGGACCATTGTCTGAGCTTTCGATCGTACGTGGCGGAGGTGCTGTGACCTTCCCTGACTTTACACGAGGCAACTGGAAGAAGTAGTCTCTTTCCATGAAGGTTACTATCATCGGGGCCGGCTTAGCCGGCCTCGCTTGTGCCAGGCGTCTAGCGGACAAAAATGTTCGCGTTCGAGTTCTCGAGCGTTCGTCAACTGTTGGTGGACGCGTCAAATCTAAATCCATCGATGGTTTCAGAATCGATCTTGGATTCCAGGTATTACTGAATGCATATCCGGCGCTAACGGGGTTTCCTGAGCTTGCAGCGCTCCCCGTGCTATCATTTCCGCCTGGTGCCCGGATTATGCTTGAGCATCGTTTACACACACTTTCAGACCCGTTTCGAAATCCCGCAGATGCACTACCATCGGTAGTGACTCCTGTTGTTACCATTCAGGATAAGTTGCTGATGTGGCAGCTGGCGGCGGAGCTGAATCGAAGGCCATTGTCGTCGCTTTGGGATGAGCCAGACCAAACAATAATTCGCTATCTGAGTCGGCGTGGATTCAGTCCTGCCGCGCTGGAGCTTTTTTTTCGTCCGTTTATCGGCGGGATAACCCTTGATGAGTCCCTCGAAACAAGCGCAGCAGTGTTTAAGTTCGTTTGGTCTATGCTGAGTAAAGGGCTGGCTACGACGCCAATCGGCGGTATGCAATCAATACCGGATGCAATGACGCAGGCTCTGCAAAAGACCGGCGTAGAGGTAAATGTTCAGACGACAGTGCATCGCCTGGAGCCGGATGTAAGTGGCTGGAACGTTGTTACACCAACGGAATCGTTTACGTCCGACTTAGTTGTGATCGCTACGGATGTATGGTCTCTGTCGACATTCTTCCCCGAGATTAGTAATCCTGAATGGCGGTCACAGCGGACCTTGTGGCTTGCTGTCGACAGGTACGTTGATTGCGGACCATCCCTCATTTTGAATCCGGACAGGCTTTCGCCCTTTATGACGATTGCTCCTATGCATGCTGTGGACCCAAACCGTGCACCTACAGGTTCGTCGCTGTTTGCTGTAACAATCAGGAACGACCACTTTTCGGATACTACCGAGCACTTGGTTCAAACATTTCATAATTCAATGCAAAGAAACAAGCTTTTGTCCAAACTGGATTATGTCCGGTGCATTGACGATCAAACTATCGAGAAAGCCCAATTTGTTCAAAGACCTCAGCATTTCCGGA
>CAZSGJ010000007.1:0-13426 GCA_964606305.1 uncultured Armatimonadia bacterium | reverse complement strand
TTCTGGGCACCATGGTGTGGTCCTTGCCGACGCGTTGCACCAGAACTCGATGCCGTAGCGGAAGAGCTCGGTACCCAAGTTGTTATTGCCAAGGTAAATGTGGATGACGAATCTGACCTGGCAGTTACCTACGGTATTCAGAGCATTCCTGCGATGGTAATCTTCAAGGGTGGTAAGGAAGTTGACCGCCTGGTCGGTGCTTATCCGCGGACTGCTATCAGCGCAAAATTGAAGGCTCAGATTTAGATACGAAAGTGGTCACAATCCAGCAATTGATGTGACCACATATCCACTTTTCTGATATACTTCGCATCGGCGCGGAGGGGTGAGCGGAATGGTATCGCAACCGCCTTGAAAGCGGTCTCACGGGGAACCGTGTGCGGGTTCGAATCCTGTCCCCTCCGTCGTTTTGCCACTAATATATGGATATTCCATCCAATAAAGACCTGACATCAATCCGCCTAACGCAGCAGGTTTCCTGTGCCGGCTGAGCGAGCAAGCTGGGACCGTCGGTCCTCTCCAATGTCCTACGGGACCTTACATCGCGGTACACCTTCCCTGTAGTATCTGGCATACCTCATTTGGATGATGCAGGGATTCACGTCCTGACACCAGACACGGCCCTCGTTCAAACCGTTGACTTCTTTACGCCAATTGTTGATGACCCATTTACATTTGGAGCCATTGCGACAACGAATGCACTATCAGATGTCTACGCGATGGGTGGGAAGCCCCTTACCGCGCTCAACGTATGTTGTTTCCCTGCGGAGCTCTATCCACCATCGATATTGGCAGATGTAATCGCCGGCGGGATTTCTGTCCTCGCTCAGGCTGGCGTTACATTACTTGGCGGTCACACGGTCAAGGATAGTGAGTTCAAATTCGGAGTTGCAGTAACGGGCATCTGTCACCCGGAACGCATCCTCACGAATCAAAATGCACAATCAGGTGATGTTTTGGTTTTGACCAAACCTATTGGAACGGGCGTGTTTACAACAGCCCTAAAGCGCGGAATCATTGATGAACGAATGCTTGAGCCTGTCGTCGCATCGATGCTACGCCTTAATGACACTCCAATCACCATCGCAAAGGAGCTCGGAATCCCGGATGTTGTCCATGCAGCCACCGATATCACCGGTTACGGCCTACTTGGACATCTGTCACATTGGGTGAGGGATTCAAACATCGGCATTCGCCTGGACACGACTAACATTCCCGAGTTTGATGGTCTCCGCGAACTGATTCGTGCGGGTTGTGTCCCTGGTGGTACAACAACAAACGCAGCGTTTACGGAAGCATTCGTACGTGGCAAGGAAATCATTTCCGAAGCGAACTGGCTCGCATTGAACGATCCTCAGACAAGTGGTGGCTTGTGTTTGGCCATGAGTCACAACCATGCCGAAGAGTTTGTGTCCAGAATGGAAGCTCAAGGCTTGTCCGCCTGGATAATCGGAGAAGTTACCAGTTCTGCAAGAGGTAAGCTGCTGCTGACTTAGGCGTTTCTATTGAGCATTAGGCTTGGTTTTGTCGGCGGACAGACCACCGATGTACTGATTGATGACCGCTGTCATTCCAATCCTGGCATCAAGAATGAATTCAATTGCCTCGCGCACTGCACCGTCGCCGCCCCTCTTTGTCAGGACAAAGTCAGCATCACTACGCACGAAGTCACAGGCATCACTAACAGCAAATACAAATCCAGCCTGCCGCATTGCGGGAATGTCGTTCAAATCATCCCCAATGTATGCAATCGATTCGGCATCCGCGTTCATAGACAGCATCAGCGACTCGATTGCTACGCGCTTATCGGAAACTCCCTGCAAAATACGACTTACACCTAACTCCGCTGCACGTCGTTCCACAATTACACTCGTTCGCCCTGTCATAAAGACAACTTCAAGACCGTTCCGTATCGCAAGTGCAATTCCAAGTCCATCGTGAACGCAAAATGATTTCAGTTCATCGCCACCGGCTGTAAACGTGACAGTGCCGTTGGTCAATGTACCGTCCACATCACAGACCAATATGTTGATTCGCTGTAAACGCTCACGGATCGCGTCATTCATGTGGGATGATTCCATTGCTAACCAGGTCCTTAAGAGCCAATACACCTATTGGATGCCCTTCGTCATTTAGCACTGGTATGTCACCAATACGGGTGGTACCGCGTTCAAATGAAACGAGCGTGTCATATGCGAGCTTGTTTCCTGTAATCGTGGCAGGATTTGAAGTCATCATTGATCCAACTTGCCCCGTCCAAGCTTCCGGGCCGCGTGTCAGGAATGCACGTCGGATATCGCCATCGGTCAGAACTCCTGCAAGCCTACCGTTAGTATCGACAACGCAAGCTAAACCAGCACGTGCGCGCGTAATGGATGCAATTGCATCACCAAGAGACGCGTGGTCTTCCAAAACCGCAATCTCGTCGCCGGTGCGCATTAGATCATGGACAGTCATCACCAATCTGCGACCAAGGGATCCTGCTGGATGAACTGCAGCGTAATCAGAACGTGAAAAGCCTTTGGCTTCCATAACAGCCACGGCCAAAGCATCGCCTATCGTCAACGCGACGGTCGTTGACGTCGTTGGCGCAAGATTATGAGGACACGCTTCGTATTGCACTGCCGTGCTTATCGTCACTGTCGCTGCCTTTGACAGCGTAGACATCGCTCCGCCTGTAAGGGCAATAATCGCAGCAACCTTGCCTTTCAATATTGGCAAGATGGCACGAAGCTCGTCACTTTCACCACTCTGTGAGAGGGCAAGGACGGTGTCATGCACTGTAATCATCCCTAAATCACCGTGCATTGCCTCAGTTGGATGTACAAATAAAGCAGGAGTTCCGGTGCTGGCAAATGTAGCAGCAAGTTTTCTCGCGATATGCCCACTTTTTCCAACACCCATGACAATGAGTCGGCCATTACACCCGCAAATCGTGTCAACTGCTAGTTGGAAGTTCTCACTCAGATTATCGAGATGATGCGTAAGCTCGGTTACCGCCATCCCAATCACACGCTGTGCGGATTGTATTGCAGGTGAGTCAGGAGTATCCATCTCCCCCATTGTACCTTCAGGCAATCAACCGCTTATCAGGACATCATGCGGCACGGCGAAGTGGGACTGCTTCTTCGGATGTTCGCACAGGTGTAGTCACAGCCACGGAAGGATGCTGGATCAAGTCAAGAAGTCCTGATGTTGACAGCATGTCATGGACCCGGCCCGTTGAAACGACTTCAATACCGACCTGCATCATCGCAGCCACACGGGCAGTCGTAACAAGATTGCTGATTCCAACATCTGAGATGTCCACGATGTCGTTGAGCATCAATCGGAGAATACGTGGTTGACGTCCAATTGCAGAGAACATCACTTCCCGAAATGCCAGCACTGTTGTCGCATCGATCACACCCCGGATGTGCAGCTCGTAGAGGCCATCCCGTGATGCAATTAGCAGCGATTTAAAGGAATCCTCTGAGACCTGCAAGGATGGTCTTCCCCTCCGTCTTTTTACGATGGGAGCTGGTTCCGATGATGTTACGGCGTATGAGCCAAGCTTTTTGTAATCCACGTTTGTATCATTGGCAACCACATTCGACTCCAATATGGAAATTCAAATGGCATGCATTGAAACCGGAAGAACTACCTGTTTATGTACTTGATTTCCAGATGCGGTATTCTTTATTCATGCGTATTTGTGTTGCCGGGGCCCGTGGGATGCTTGGTCAGCAGGTTGTGGAGACAGCCAGTTCTTTGGGGCATACCGTTATTCCATGGGTCCGGCCGCATGTCGATATCACTCAATTTGAAGCGCTTGTACAGCAATGCGTTGATGATAAACCCGATGCAATCATCAACTGTGCTGCTTGGACAGACGTAGACGGCGCAGAAACAAACATCGATGCTGCATATCTTGCAAACCAAACGGGAGCCTGTCATCTAGCCGAAGTAGCCAAGTTGTCAGGCAGCCGTTTTGTCCATGTATCGACGGATTTTGTTTACCCAGGGGATGTTCACCGTCCGTTGCTCGAAACAGACGTAACCAACCCATTGAGCGTTTATGGACAGAGCAAGCTTGCGGGTGAGCAAGCGGTACTTAGTGCCAATTCAGATGCTCTTGTGATTCGAACCGGCTACATATTTGGACGTCACGGACAAAACTTGATAGACAAGATTGCGAATGGCATTAAGTCTGGTTACAGCATGCCATTTGTCACGGACCAATGGATATCACCAACAAGCACTCCGTTACTGGCGAACGCGATTCTACGTTTCCTTACCTACGATAGCTCTGGCATTTATCACGTGACACAGGATGGTGGATGTTCGACATTTGAGTTAGCGACATTTATTGCCAATCAAGTTGATGGGAGCGGAATCATCACGCGTACAACATTAGCCGATTGGGAACCTATACAAAGTGCCAGATGTGAAGCAGCAGGGCGTGTTTTGGCAAAGCGCCCGGTGTATTCCGTGCTGAACACAGAGAAATTCCGCACCAAGCTGGATATCGAACCCTTAACTTGGCAGGAATCTCTCCGCATCCACCTGTCTAGCTAATCGAGCGGTGCATCGCCAGTAGAAATGTGTTCTGTCGGTGCATCGAGGTCGTCCACTTTCACATAAACCTGTCGTAACACTTCATCGGGAGTCGTCAGCCCAGCACGCATTTTCGTAAGGGCATCTTCCCGAATTGGAACCATTCCAGCGGCGACAGCACTACGCCTTAAGTCTGAGCTTGGCGCACGGTCCATGATCAGGCGCTGCATGTTTTCATCTACCTGTACAACTTCATGCACTCCGATACGCCCCTTGAATCCAGTGCCATCACACACCGAGCAGCCGCTGCCTGGATACCAAAAGCGATCAGCCGGGTTGACCGATAGCAGCCTTGCGTTGACTTCAGAAACCGGTCCCTGCTGTCGACAGCTTGGGCAGAGCCTTCGAACAAGGCGTTGAGCAACCATGCCAATCAAACCCGAAGCAATAAGGAACGGTGCAACGCCCATGTCCAAGAGACGGGTGATGGATGTTGGTGCATCATTTGAGTGAAGCGTTGAAAGGACAAGATGTCCGGTCATTGCAGCACGAAATGCAATTTCTGCGGTCTCCGGATCACGCATTTCACCCACGAGTACGATGTCAGGATCCTGACGAAGGATTGCGCGAAGTTGCCTTGCAAACGTGAGTCCGACGCGATCATTGACACTACTCTGATTGACTCCTGGAAGATCGATTTCAACCGGGTCTTCACAGGTAACCAGATTGACCGTCGGCGAGCGCAGTGCATTTAGTGCAGCATAAAGTGTCGTCGTTTTACCAGATCCCGTTGGTCCGGTCACCAAAACGAGTCCCAATGGACGATGAATCAAATCCATAAAGGTCTCAGCGTTGTGACGAACAAAATCGAGCTCATTCAATCCACGTATCGACATGCTACGGTCGAGAAGACGCATAACCACCTTTTCACCGTAGAGAACAGGGAGTGTTGAAACGCGTACATCAAATCCCTTACCATCCACACTGAAAGCAATACGTCCGTCCTGTGGAAGGCGCTTCTCGTTGATGTCGAGCTCGGAAAGCACTTTTATGCGGCTGGCAACAGTGTCCTGTAAGTCTTTGGGAAGTTCCTTCCAAACCTGCATTACGCCATCGACACGCATCCTGACTTCAAGCGATGTCTTCCGTGGCTCGATATGGATGTCCGATGCCCGCATTCTGACAGCATCTCCAACCATTTCTCGTACGACACGGACAGCGGGGGCTTCCGTTCCGCTCCCCTGCCCACCCTGTCCAGCACCATAAGACATCGCGTTACAATCTCCCACTAATGTGTTGCTTCGATACTATCGGAAATGAAGGCTGGTCACCCAGTGCCCGGAACAGGGACATTCCCCGCGATCAGAGTGAGTGTATGTGTTGCCCTGGCAACTGCGTTATCGAGAAGCTCTACCTCCATTTGCTCTAAGGTGGCTCGATCTGAGAGGTCATCCAACAGGATAATTAGGTGTTCGACTTCTCCGCCCGAAAGCGAGTGTAACGTCTGAAAACTGAGGCGCTCTGACATACCAATATCTTTGTATTGATGGTAAGGGCGGATGGATTGCAGATACGTACGGAGCGTCATTTCAGGCAGCCCGACGGCCAGAGAACGGGAACGATGAGACATGTACATCTGGCCATTCACCAGTGCCTCCTTCAAGAACTCCCTTTGACCTCTGGCGGCGCACCGGTAGGCAGCCCACCAGGCATCCAAAAAAGTGTTAATCCCTGCACCGTCATCAATCAGGTCATATAGGCGTTCAATCGTACTATCCGGTCCTGTGAATCCTGAAATGAGCTCAGGAAACTCACGTACAACAAAGTCTTTGCAATGGTTTAGAACTGAATTGTGGCGCGTTGCAATGATGATTTTTTCAGCAGGTGCTGCGTCAGAAGCGATGCACTGAATCGTTTGTACTGCGACGGACAGCGGGTCGATAGCCCTGTAAGAGGTTTGTTTTGGAATACATCGCCAGTTCTTTTCGTTTGCAAAGTCATAGCAGTGAAACGCGCATTCCTCCTTCCACTTGGCAGTTGCATGATCGTTTACTCCCCGATACACATACGGCAATGCACTATAGCCACGAGAAACGGATAGTCCGTAAGCTGCAAACCTCGACGCCAGCCGCAAAACAGTCAGCTCTTCGTAGGTCAATTGCTCATAGTTATCAACAAAAATAGCATCCCAGCGGTTTCCTTCATCGATTGCGACTGCATCCATCTCCATCAATTTGGAAGCGATTTTCCCTAACGAACCATTGTGAATGTAATGCAGTTGATACAGCTGTTCAGTAACCACAGCTTGCCAATCGTCTTCGTCGCTAACGTGACCTCTAAGTGATTGTGAGTATTCAGTACCTTTATGCAGAAGGTCTTCAGATGACGCATCCGGAAACAATGCTCTAAGCAGACCAGCTACTTCTCCCTTACCGACCACCGTTGGCATTGACAACCAACCTGCTTTTGTGTAGTTTCGCAGGATGATGTCAGCGGCATAGTCATGAAATGTCGTGAAGTTGACCCTTTCCGCCAAAAGTGGTGCAACCTGAGTCAGCCTCTCGAAGAGGTAAACCATGTGCTTCCTAAGGTACGTCACACAGAGGATTCGGGAATGACCGGCTTGTTGACATTCTGCAAGACGAATGAGGCGCTCGAGTAAGACTTCCGTTTTTCCCGTAGCTACTCCACCCTCTATCGAAATGTTGCCAACAACGTCTACCGCATCCTGTTGACGTTTACTCAGTTTAAATCGAGACCTTGGGACGTCGATGATGGGAGATTGATGCTGCGTAAGTCGGCGAATAAGCGTGTCCGTTGATACACCGAGAAACCTGGCAGCATCGAGAAACGCTTCATTACCGCGGCATGCATCATCGAGTTCAGAATCTGAAACCAGAAGCATCGCTGCAAGATTGTCAGCCATTCTTTCGATGCGTTCATTCCTGCCATAAGCCGACACTGTATTTCTTCGCTGAGCGACCTCCCCCGTACTGTCATGTCCGAGGATTACATGTGCAATCTCGTGGGCGAGAATTTCACGTTGATGCAGTGTGTCGATGTCACGCCGGATCCGAATCGTTCGTGAGATCGGATCGATACACGCGTCGGCCCCGAACAAAAGTGCGTCAGTAGCGCTCACACACTTGACTCGTACCTCGAAGTGTTTCAAAAGGCGTTGGAGACGCTGATGAGAGCCCGGCGGTTCGAGCGAGTCCAGCAGACCATAAGCATAGGACGCATGCGCACTTACGGCATCTAGCATCTGTCCCCTAACCAGAACCCTCGATCTTCATCGGAGAGATCATCTTCATCCAGCAAAGCATCTTCGAATGACTCAAGGACAATGGTTGGTTCTCCGCTTGTAGCATGAAACCGAACACCAGCGGGAATGGCCGGAGGCAAGGCAACGTATGTCCGAATGTTGTCAACAGAAACCATAAGCGTGTCTGCCAATAAGTCGAACAATCGCTCAGGTAGTGTAGAAACGCGCAACAGTCGTAAATCGAGTTTATGGAGGATGTCAGCTGACAATCGAAGGTGACGTCCGAGCTCAGCCAGATCCATCCCTAAGTCCATGGCCGACGCACTCAGTGACCATGTCGTAGACATTGATGACTTAACGAGTGATGATCCAGTTGTAAGCAATTCATCAAACGCGTGTGGATCTACGCGTTGCATCAATGCATCCAGCTGCGTTTCGTGAAATTCACTCAGAACGTTCATCACTATGGCTGGTTCGAGCGTTTGCTCATCAATTTCGTTCACTGGTTATTCTCTCTTTCGACGTAGCGCTCACGAATGCGGGTCAGGATGTTTCTTACGGTTCGTCCGGTCTTCCCTACACGCCTTGCGATTGTGTCGACAGAACTATCGCCACTTTCTTCCGGTAGCTGCTCAACACATTTCAAATACAAGACTTGACGTTCTTCATCTGACAGCCCCGACATAATCAAACGAAGCACCGCCAAATCCTCTACAGCAATCGATGAATCGAACACTTCTGGTGCATTTCCATCATCGATTGATTCTGCATCCGAAATGTGTCGTCGCACCTGTGATTTCGCGCTGATCGTCTCAAACCGGTAGCTCAAGCATCGTAGAAACTGACATTCCCAGAACGATGTCTTCGCATCATCGTTAACGAGATGTTCCATCAGCGATGCCAACGTCTCTTCGACAATCCTCTCTGCCTCAACACTTGTATACGCAAACTTGCGGACTTTTGCCCGGAGAAAGACACCGGATGCTGCATAAATACGTGCAGCCGCTTCATCGTGGGCTCTCGAGATCCGTCTACAGCCATGTCGTACAGCCCATACCAACACTTCAAGCAGACCCGGTGGGTATCGATGTCCTGGCGAGATTGCATTACACAGCATCAGGACTTCACGCTCCCGTTGGGGCGGTCGTAAACTGAGAAGGCGTTGCACTGTAGCTTCAACTTCCGGACGTCGGGTGTAGCGTCTCTGACTACTCGGTAGATCCTGCGCATGTTCATCATTCATCGGCAATACTCACCTTATACGACACAATCCGGAAAGAATGAATTTACATGATTTCAACAATGTTTCGTGAAGGTGGAAAGCAGGTTGCGTATCATAGCAACAATATGATGCCAATAAACCGTCGTGATGCATTGAAACTAGCGGGACTCACTTCCCTAACATTGTCATTGGAAGCTATCCTAACAGGGTGCGGCGGTGGTACTACGTACAAACTTCCTCCATCAGCACGGCTCCTTAGTACCGCGGGCGGTCAAAAGGTTGCTCAACCAGGATGGACTGTCCGTGTAGACCCTGATGTTCAACCGGCCAAGGAGTGGACTGTTCTCATTTACATGAACGGCGCAAATGACCTTGAAACGTATGGACTCCTCAATACGAACCAGCTGGAGCAATCCGGCTCAACGGAAGACATCAACTTCGTAATCCAATACAAGCGGTTTGCCGGTCGCTACGACAATAGTGATGGCGATTGGGGCGATACCCGCCGATTTTACGTTGACCGGGCCAACGATCCGACACAGATTGAAAGCACTCTTATCAGCCAGCACAACGGAATCGACATGGGAGATAAATCCCGGCTCAGTGAGTTCATTCAGTGGGGCGTTACAACATTCCCCGCGCGACGCTATTGTCTTGTTTTATGGAACCACGGCGCGGGTTGGCGTTCTGTGAAAAAGGTAACGCGCGGGCTCTCTTACGATGATGTTACTGGCAATCACATCGATACCATCGACCTCCCGGGTGCCATCTCGCATCCAAGTGGACGGATGTGGGATTTGCTGGTGATGGACTGCTCACTCATGCAAATGGCTGAAGTCATTTATGAGATTCGGAACAAGGCCGGGTACATTGTGGGCTCTCAGGAAAGTCCTCCAGGAGAGGGCCTGCCTTACGACTCCTTTGCTCGAACATTAGTTCGCACGCCTTCTATCCAAACGAAAGACCTGGCTGTTGAACTGGTCAATCAAACCATCAGCAGATACGGGACACTAAGTAATACGACGCAATCGGTCATCGATACCAGTCAGGTTGCATTGCTGTCTCAATACCTTGACAACTTCGGAGTTGCTCTTCTGGCGGCCTCGGATGTTCACGGAGCCGCCATCTCGGATTCACGGGCGCTTGCTGAAAGTTATGCCTACGCTGAGAATAAGGATCTGCTTGATTTCATCGATCTGATAACAGATAGGGATAACCAGGGAAACTACTACATCCCGGACCCGGATGTACAAGCCGCAGCTGTTGCGCTACGCACGGCAGTCAAGTCGGTCATCGTCAAGAATGTCAATGGTGCACAGCACCCGCGCTCGCAAGGACTGGCAATTTTCCTCCCAACGCCAATTCGTTTCAGAACAATAGACATCGAACAAGCCAACGGCTTTGGACAGCGTTACAAGGAGTTAGCCATCGCAAAAGCTGCTCCCAATTGGCTGGCATTTCTTGAAAATGGTCCTCGCTAGCACACTAGTGCATGCGTCAGTCAGTCACTGAACGGTGACATTCAGATGGGTTTCACTACGTCTGCTTTATAGTTCGGATGCAGTTTTCACAACGCCATGACTCGTGTCGGCGGCGTAATACCGGTCCTGAAAGTAGAGTGAATCAACACGCCCCGGCTCGACCTGATTAATGACAACTCCCAGGAGCTCAACCTTGGTGCGCTCAAGTTGCCTTCTGGCTTGTTGCTCAACCCCGCGCGGCGTGTGACCGGCTTTCGCTACAATTAGCGCAACGTCAAGCTGTGATCCGAGGACCAATGCATCGGCGAATACGATCGGCGATGGAGCATCGACAACGACCATATCAAACCTGGACTTAAGGTCTACGAGCAGCCTACCCATGGCTGCTCCCGACAGCAGTTCACTGGCCAGCTTAACCTCAGGTCCCGCCGGCAGCACATAAAGCCCATCCTGCTCCGTTGGCTGTACCGCAGCATCCAGACTGAAGTGCCCCGACAACACGGACGATACTCCTGCAGCAGGGTTCGCTCCGAATAGCATATGCAGCATCGGTCGACGCAAGTCTGCATCAACAAGGACAACCTTCCTACCTGTTTGCGCGAGCGCAATGGCAAGATTCGATGCAACCGTGCTGGAGCCATCCCCCGGACGTGCACCAACCACAAGCATTGTCTTGAAAGGATGAGATGACATCGAAAGCTGGATATCTGTCCGAAGGAGGCGAAACGACTCTGCGACAGCAGAGAGTGGATCGTTTAGCACAACCTTGGCCCCTTCAATCGGGTCACCATGGTGCGCAGGAATAGACGCGAGGACGTTAACGCCCATCTCACGCTCCAAATCGCTCCCCGTACGAATGGTGTTATCAAGCTTAGACATTCCGATTGCAAGCAATGCCGATACAACGCAGGAGAGTGCAAGACCGTAAATCAGCACCTTCCATCGGTTCACAGGATCGACTGGCAACAGATGAGCATGCGACTGTAGAGACATCACGGGAACAAGCGTCGCAGATTCCGTGGCCGCTGCCGTGAGTTCCTGGTCGATTTTCCCCAGACGTTCATCAAGAACCTTGATCTGGCGGTTTATGTTGTCAAATTTGCTCTGCAGCTGTGGAGCAAGGCCCCACTGCCGTTCCATCTTTGCGCGGTCCTCGACGACCTGATCTAAGCTTCGCTTTAGCTCGCTGCGTTCGGCATCAGCATCCGCAAGCTTAATGGCAAGAGCATCAAAGCGATCGTTCCAACGCGTCATCGTTTGTGTGCGACGCTGGGCATTTTCAACATCCCGTTGTGCCGAAATGACGTCACTTTCCGCCTTTATATATTCATCACTGCGCACACCGAGATTACTGCGTTCAACAACCAACATTGCTGTTTTGGCGGCCTGCAAGCGTTGTTCAGCAGCGATGAGAACTGGGTTCTCCGATGCTGAGACGGTTACTTTATCCACGGGACGAACACCGCTGATGGCATTTCGAAACGAATCAACCCGCTCATTCAAGCCTGCCAGTCGCGTCCGTAGACGTTGTTCTTCCTGCTCAAGAGCCTGGTACCGAACGAACGTCTGATCAGCGACTAATCCTATACGGCTGTTGAGTGAACCCGCTGATCTGAATGCGATCAGGGTATCGGTTGCGGTATCAAGCTGAGCTTGTAACAACTTTCGCTGCTTTGTCAGTCGAGCCAAACGTGCTGCGTTTGATTGTCTGCTAGATCGGTCTGCATCAGAAAGCGCGGCAACGGAGAGCATATTGACGGCAAGCATTCCTTCTGCAGGGCGTGAAAATGAACCCGTCAATCGAATCACAGGATCGAACTTGCGATTTGAATCTGCAGAGTGTATTGCTTCGCTTACACTGACAGTGATGCGCCTGCGAAGCTCGCCAACAATAACAGAGATATCACCGGATATCCCAGTGTCTGCAAATGTCCCCTGTGCATCCCTCGGACTACTAATGAGGTCAGCAATACGCTGATGTTCATCGCGAACTGACTCGGAAGAGGCAGATTCCTTGAGTTCTAGGTCAAGGGCAGCAAAGTATTGTGTACGCTCCAAAATGTCTAGTACACGCTTGGTTCTTTGAGCTCTGTCAAGGGTCATCAATGTTGCAGCGGTAACAAAAACGGAATCGCTGGATCGAATCGCCTGATAGGTCGCCGAAACCTGGTCCTCGAGTGGATTTGATGTAGCCGACGTGGATGACGGAGCTGATGGTGATGTGATTGACAGAGTTGATTCAACCGGAAGAATGGCATTGATGCGCTGAAATTCCGTGCCAACAAAAATCGCCGCAGCACAGACAAGCGTCAACAACAGAACCCACCAGCGCCTCGCACGTAGGATTCGGAATGTTGACCAGAATGTCGAGTCTTGCGTCACTTTATGCAGCCGTTCCTGTCGCTACCTGTGGTGCCTGTCCTCTGGATGTAGTCATATATGGTGGTAAAAACTCGGCGCTAATCGCTGTTGCATCCGGACCGGCCATTACCACTGCATATTCAATGAAGTTCTGAAGTTCGCGAATATTGCCGGGGAACATATGCGATGTAAGGGCAGCTTCGGCATCTTTAGTAAAGCCATCAGGGAAAGTACGTCCATTTTCAGCTGCGATTCGCTCAAGGAATGCACTAGCGAGCAACATAACGTCCCCGCCCCGCTCACGGAGTGCAGGAAGGTGAACAGGCACTACATGCAATCGGTAGTAAAGGTCGAGGCGGAAGGTACCATCCTGAACTGCCTGCCAGAGATCACGGTTCGTGGCTGCAACAAGCCGGACATCCACTTTTACTGTCTTGGTTCCACCAATACGACAGATTTCTCGTTCCTGAAGCGCCCGCAGCAACTTAACCTGAGTCAATGGAGGAATATCACCAATTTCATCAAGAAATAGAGTTCCACCGTGTGCAAGCTCAAAGCGTC